>JBBIIW010000056.1:0-11241 GCA_037446305.1 Candidatus Rokuibacteriota bacterium | reverse complement strand
CTGGGTCTCTTGCCCGCCGGGGCGATCATCAACCGCGCCGGACTGCGCTTGCACCAGACCGCAGCCAGCGGGGACAACTGGACGGTCAACCTCAATCCAAACTCGCTTGAGGTGATCACCAACGCCAAGCAGGCGGCCCGGGCGCTGGTGGACGCCACGGGGCTTCCGGAGAAGATCCGCTCCTCCCAGATCGGCCGGTGCACCGGCGCGGGCAGGTGCCAGACGGCCTCTCCCCGTCCGTGGCCGTTCTGGGCGATGTCGATGATGTCGGAGAGCACCGCGCTGGCGGTGGGCGCGCTCCTGGCCTTCGGGCTGGGGCGCCGGATCGCCGGCCCGATCACCGCGCTGGCGTCGGCCGCCAAGGCCATGGGGCGTGGCGGACAGGCCCGCATTCCCCGCCCGATCCCGGTGGACGAGGTCCGCGAGCTGGCCGACACGCTGGAGGACGCCGCGGACGCCGTGCGGGCGCGGGAGGCCACGCAGGCGGAGCTGGCGGCCATCGTGGACTCCTCGAGCGATGCCATCATCAGCTTCACGCCGGCCGGGACCGTGCGCACCTGGAATCCGGCGGCCCGGCGGCTGTTCGGCTACACGGCGGCCGAGGCCATCGGGCGCCACGTGTCGTTCCTCCTGCCGCCCGACCGGCTGCCCGAGCTGACGGCGATCCTGGCCGACGCCCTGTCGGGCCGCGCCGTGACCGCCCGGACGGTCCACGCGCGGAGCGATGGGACCCCGGTCCCGGTGGCGCTGACGGTCTCGCCGGTGCGCGACGCGTCGGGGGCGGTCACCGGACTGTCGGCGTCGGTGCGCGACATCACCGACGAGCGGCGGGCGGAGGAGGATCGCGCGCGCCTGCTGGCGAGCGAGCGGATCGCCCGCCAGGAGGCCCAGGCCGCCAACCAGGCCAAGGACGAGTTCCTGGCCATGCTCGGCCACGAGCTGCGCAACCCGCTCGGAGCCATCGGCATCGCGGCCCGCTTGCTCGACCGCCCCGCCGTGGCCCCCGAGAGCGCCCGGCACGCGAGGGAAGTGATCCTGCGGCAGACGGAGCACCTGTCCCGCCTGGTCGACGACCTCCTGGACGTGGGCCGGGTCATGACCGGGAAGATCGTCCTCGACCGCCGTCCCCTCGATCTGGCCGCCAGCGTCGAGCGGTCGGTGGCCACGTTCCGGGCGGCGGGCCGGGTGGAGCAGCACCTGCTGCGCGTCGAGACGCGTCCGGCCTGGGTGGACGCCGACGGCATCCGCATCGAGCAGGTGATCTCGAACCTTCTCGGGAACGCGCTGAAGTACACCCCGGCCGGAGGCACGATCCGCGTCGCGGTCGGGCCGGCGGGCGCTGCCGCCGTCCTCGAGGTCGAGGACAGCGGCATCGGGATCCCGCCGGCCCTGCTGCCCCGGGTCTTCGACCTTTTCGTCCAGGGCGACCAGGCGCTCGATCGGTCCCACGGCGGCCTCGGCATCGGCCTCACGCTGGTCCGGCGCCTGGTCGAGCTGCACGGGGGCACGATCGAGGCCTGGAGCGCAGGGCCGGGCCAGGGCAGCCGCTTCACGGTCCGCCTGCCGCTCGTCCCCCGCCGGCCGGCCGGGACCTCGCTGCAGACCGGGTTCGAGACGCGGCGGCTGCGGCGCATCCTCCTGGTGGAGGACAACCAGGACGCCCGCGAGATGATGCGCCAGTACCTCGAGCTGGCGGGGCACACCGTCTTCGAGGCCGACGACGGCACCGTCGCCCTGCAGGCGGTGCGGGCGCTGCGTCCCGACGTGGCCATCATCGACATCGGCCTTCCGGGTCTGGACGGCTACGCGGTGGCCCGGGAGCTGCGGAGCATGCCGGAAGGCAAGAGCCTCAGGCTGGTGGCGGTGACCGGCTACGGCATGCCGGACGACCGCCGCCGGGCCCGGGAGGCCGGCTTCGACGCCCACGTGGTCAAGCCCGTGGACCCGGACGAGCTCGCCCGCCTCCTGTCGGCGTAGCGCCGGCTGGCGGGCCCGGTTTCCGGCGGCGGCCGGGAGGCACGGGGCCGGCCGGAGCCGGCCCCGCGGCGCAGGCTACCGGCGGTAGACCTTCTCCTTCCAGTAGTAGTGGCCGGCGAACTCGTAGGGCGGCCAGAACGAGAGCCGGAAGGGCACCACCAGCTCCGCGTACTTCTTCTGGCTCTCCAGCACCTTGCGGTAGAAGGGATCCTTGGCCGCGTACCCTTCCTGGATCTGCTCCCACGTGTCGAGGAAGTTCTTGAGGATCTCGTCCGGGGTGCGGACGATCTGGACGCCGCCCTGCACCAGCTCCTGGCAGGCCACGGCCGTCTCGCGGTTGAAGGCGAAGTTGCGCATCATGGTGGCGTAGACCGAGGCCACCTTGACCATCTCCTGCAGGTCGGGCGAGAGCTTCGCCCACACGTTCTTGTTGATGATGAGCTGACCGCCCGTGACGGGCTCGTGCATGCCGGGCGTGTAGTAGTACTTGGCCACGTTGTTGAGGCCCAGCTTCTTGTCCTCCAGGCAGTTGATCCACTCGGCGCCGTCGATGACGCCGCGCTCCATGGCCGGCACGATCTCGCCGCCGGGCAGGGTGACCACGGAGACGCCGAGCTTGCCGTACGTCTCGGCGCCGATGCCGTAGATGCGGTACTTCATGCCCCGGAGGTCGGCCAGGTTCTTGATGGGCTTCTTGAACCAGCCCAGCGCCTGCGGGAAGTCGGTCGGGATGGGGAAGCCGACGACGTTGAGCTTGATGACGTCCCGGTAGAACTCGTCCAGCAGCTGCATGCCGCCGCCGTCGTAGTACCAGCCGAAGTAGTCGAAGCCGTCCATCCCGAACAGGGGGCCGTGGGAGAGGGGGATGCCGGCCAGGCTCTTGCCCAGGATGTAGCCGAAGGGGGCCATGCCCACGTCCAGGACGCCCCGCGAGGTCGCGTCGAAGACCTCGAAGGGCGGGACGATGGCACCGGCCGGCAGGGCCTCGACCTTGACCCGCCCGGCCGACATCCTCTCGAGCGTCTCGGCCCAGACCTTGAAGACGAGGTGGAGGTTGGCCGAGGCGGGGTGCGAGGACTGGCCCTTGAGCGTGATCGGGCGCTGGGCCGGCGCCGGGCGCCCGAGCACCAGGACCGTCACCGCCACCGCGACAACGAATCCCACGAGCAACGCGATCTTGCGCATCGCTGACCTCCCGGCTCGGTGTCCGCCCGGGGCCCGAGCGTCCAGGGTTCCCTGCCCGCCGCCAGGCGCGGCGGAGTGCCAGAACGCTAGGGCCGGCGCCCGGCGCTGTCAAGCGCGCCGACACTCGGACCGCCCCGCCCTTGACGCCCGCGATCGGGAAGGCTAGGGTGCGCTCACCGTGAGCCTGCTCTTCGTGGTGTCGCGGAGCGAGCCGGGCCGGTACCGGTGGCTGTCCGAGGCGTTCGCGGGCGAGCCGGCCGTGGAGGTGGTGGAGGACCGGCGCCGGGGTGAGCGTCGTCGGGGCGGGGGCCCGGTGCCCTCGGAGCGGCGCCGCCGGGACCGGCGCGCGCGCGACGTGTCGCGGGAGCTGGACCGGCTGGGCTATGCGCTGATCCGGCGGCACGTCTGATCGCGGCCGGCGCCGGTTGACTTCGCGTCCGCGCGCTGCCTATGCTCCGGCCACCGTGTCGGTCCCCATGGCGCTGACGATGTCCGACGCCGACGATGCCGACCGCCCCGGCGCGCCGGCGGCCCGGCCGGCGAGCGTCGAGACGTCCTACCTGCTCGTGGTTTCGCGCCGCCGCCCCGACCTCTTCGCGGTGGCCGTGCGGCGCTTCGGCGGCGATCCGCGCCTGGAGATCATCCTCGACCGCCGGCGCGGCGAGGAGCGCCGCCGGCAGCCGGGGGGCTCCGGGACGGCGGCCGGCGGCGAGCGGCGCCGGGCCGAGCGGCGCCGGCGCCCGGACTTCTGGGAGGACCTGCGCTTTCACGACGTGGTGCTGGCCGCCCGGCGCCAGCCGGTGACCGACCGGTTCGACGTGCACGCCGAACCGACAGGCGGAGGCGGGATGACCGAGAGGTGGGTGGAGACCGAGCAGGGACGCCGACTGCTGAAGTGGCTGGAAGAGGGACAGGACATTCTCGGCCGGCTGCTGCCGGAGCTGGCCGCCGAGTACGACGCGCTCCGCGCGCGGGCCGAGGCCGCCGAGGAGCGCGAGCAGCGCCTGCTGGCCGAGATCCGGGAGCTGCGCAGCCGGACCGAGGCCATCCAGCGGGAGTGGGCCGAGGTCCGTCACCTTCTGGTCCGGACCCGGAGCGAGCTGGTGGGGACGACCGAGGCGCTCATGGAGATCGAGCGCCGGCTGTCGGCGCTCTGAGGCCCCGCCCGCGCGGCGGGCTTACGCCTCCCCGGCCGGAGTCCCGGCGAGCGAGCGTCAGGTCCCCGTGGAGCCGAAGCCGCCGGGGCCGCGCCCGGCCGGCGGCAGCTCGGTGACGGGCTCGAGCCGGGCGCTGGCCACGGGGACGACGACCAGCTGGGCCACGCGGTCGCCGCGGGCGAAGGTCACCGGGGCCGGGCCGTGGTTGACGAGGAGCACCTTGACCTCGCCCCGGTAGCCGGGGTCGATGAGGCCCGGCGCGTTCAGCACCGTCACCCCGAGGCGGAGGGCGTGGCCCGAGCGGGGGAGCACCAGGCCGGCGTAGCCGGCGGGGATGGCCACCGCGATGCCGGTGGGCACCAGGGCGCGGGCGCCCGGCGCCAGCTCCACGCTCTCGGCCGCGTGCAGGTCGAGGCCGGCGTCGTCCGGATGCGCCGCCGCCGGCAGGGGCACAGCCGGATCGAGCCGCTGGACCGGGACGCGCACCATCTCAGCCCTCCGGGCGCCGCCCGCCGTGGCTTCGCACGGCCGCGGATAGTAGCATGACACGCCGTGGCCTCCGCCCTGGCCGGCATCCGCGTGCTGGACCTCGCCACCTTCCTGGCCGCGCCCGTCTGCGCCACCCTGCTCGGGGAGTTCGGCGCCGAGGTGATCAAGGTCGAGCAGCCGGGGATCGGGGACGACCTGCGGCGTCTGGGCCGCCCGGCGGGCGAGGACGGCGCGCCGTCGTACTGGTGGCTGGTGGAGGCGCGCAACAAGAAGTCCATCACCTGCAACCTGCGGATGCCCGAGGGCCAGGCGCTCGTCCGGCGCCTGGTGGCCGGCGTGCACGTCCTGACCGAGAACTTCCGCCCCGGCACGCTCGAGCGCTGGGATCTGGGGTGGGAGGCGCTGGCCCGGATCAACCCGGCGCTGGTCATGGTGAGGGTCTCGGCCTTCGGCCAGACCGGCCCCCGCCGGACCCGGCCCGGCTTCGGGCGCATCGCCGCCGCCGTGGGCGGGCTCTCCTACATGTGCGGGTACCCCGACCGGCCGCCGGTGCCGCCCGGTACGCCGACGGTGCCCGACTACCTGGCCGGGGTCTTCGCGGCCACCGGCGCCCTGGTGGCGCTCCGGCATGCCGAGCGCACGGGGCAGGGGCAGGTGGTGGACGTGGGGCTCTACGAGCCGGTCCTGCGCATCCTCGACGACGCGATCGCCGTCTACGGCGGCACCGGGCTCGTCCGCGAGCGGAGCGGCTCGGGGACCGAGAGCGCGGTGCCGCACGACCACTACCGCACGCGAGACGGCCGCTGGCTGGCCATCGCCTGCACCAACGACCGGATGTTCGCCCGGCTGCTGGAGGCGATGGGACGGGAGGACCTGCGCGCGGATCCGCGGCTGGCCACGACGCCGGCGCGGCTGGTTCACCGCGGGCTCGTGAACGAGCTGGTCGGCCGCTGGGTGGAGGGGCGCGATGCCGCCGAGACGCTGGCGCGGCTGGAGGCGGCCGAGGTGCCGTGCTCGCTGGTCATGAGCGTGGCCGATCTCTTCGAGGACCCGCAGGTGCGCGCGCGCGACAACATCGTCTCCCTGGCCACGGCCGTGGCGGGCCGGCTGGCCATGCCGGGCATCGTCCCGCGTCTGACCGTCACGCCGGGCGAGATCCGCACGCCCGGGCCGCTGCGGCCGGGCGAGCACAACGAGGAGATCTACTGCGGGCGGCTCGGCCTCTCGACGGCCGAGCTGCGGCGGCTGGCCGAGCGGGGCGTCGTCTGAGCCGTCCTCAGCGGGCGGCCCGGGCGCCCCGGTCGGCCCGCTCGGCGTCGGTCGCCACCACCAGCTCGCTGAGCTGCCGGAGCAGCTCCATGGTCAGCTGGGGCCGGTTGCGGATCAGCCAGTCGAGCCGCTCGCTCTTGATGACCAGCAGCTCGACGTCGGTCCGGGCCACCGCGCCCGCCGAGCGCGTGGCCGAGCGCCGGAACAGCGCCATCTGGCCGAACAGCTCGCCTTCGCCCAGCGTGTTGAGGACGCGCTCGGTGCCGTCGAGGTGCCTCCGGATCTCCACCACGCCCGCGTGGACCACGTACGCCTCGCCGTGCGGGTCCTCGCCCTCGCGGAAGATGACCTCGCCGGCCTTGAACCGCCGCCGCTCGATATCACCCAGCGTGAGGTTCTTGTACAGCTCCAGGCCGATGGAGGGCAGCGCCGACTTGGCTTCCACCGGCAGCCGCGCGTTGGTCCAGCTGCCCAGGCCCCCCTTCAGCACGCGGACGTTGGCGTAGCCGCGCTGGCGGAGCAGGGCGGCCACCCGGGCGCTCGTCTGCTCGTCGGGGCTCGTACAGTAGGCGACGATGAGCTGGCGCGGCTCGACGTCGAGCCGGACGCGCCCGGCCTCGACCTCCTCCGGATCCAGGCGCACGGCGCCCGGGAGCTTGAGGGGGCTGGTGTCGTAGTCCGTCCTCGTCCGGACGTCGAGGAGCAACGGGTTCATCCCGTTCTCCATGAAGCCGATCACCTGGGCCGGCAGCACGCGGTAGCGGTTGCGCCACCAGCGCCGCCCCCACATCCCGCCGTACACGCCCACCGAGAGCAGCGTCACGCCCAGCGTGGCCCAGGCCCACGGGAAGGGCTGCGGCGGCGGATTCTTCAGCTTCTCCTCGGCCTCGGCCAGCGTGCGCTTGACGTCGGCCAGGTTGGGCACCAGGCGGTTGGCCTCCCGCAGGCGCTCCACCGCCGTCGCGTAGCGGTCCCGGAACAGGGCGTCCAGGCCCGCCGCCCAGGCGTCGTTGAACCGGCTGCGGCCGGGGGTCGTCACCGGCGTGTCGGCCAGGAACGCGCGCACGTCGCGGGCGGGGATCAGGAAGTTGAAGCCCTGCACGATGCTCCCGCCTTGCGGCGACAGCGACACGAAGGTCATGACGCCGACCACCTCGCCCTGGTTGGTGATGGCCGGGCCGCCGCTGTTGCCGTGCGCGGCCGGGGCGTCCGTCTGGATCACGTCCTGCCCGAGGGCGTCCTGGTTGAAGCCGGACACGGCGCCGTTGGTGACGACGGCCTCGATGGCGACGTTCTGGTTCAGCAGCTCGTGGGTGAGGACGACCCCGGGGAACCCCAGGATGTGCACGGGGTCGCCGATCTTGACGCTCTGCGAGGCGATGGCCAGCGCCGGGTAGATGCCCTCGGCCACCTGCAGGAGGGCCAGGTCCCGGCCCGACTCCTTGTCGGGGCGGCCGGTGGCGTCCAGGAGCAGGGGCGGGCTGAACTTGCGGACCCGGGCGGGCAGCATCGCGCCGTTCGAGAGCGTCACCGTCACCTGGCGCTGGGCCGTGAAGCGCAGGCCGGTCATGGCCCGCTCCATCACGGTCCGGCGCACGCGCTCCTCGACCTCGGGCCGCTCGCCCCGCGCCAGCCCGCGCTCCTGCAGCACGGGCTGGATGCACGCCTGCTCGATGGCCGCCTTCTTGAGCTCGTGGGTCACCCAGGCCGGCAGGCGATGGGCGGGGTCCACGACGTGAGCGTTCGTGACGAGCCAGCCGTCGCCCTGGACGAACCACGCGGTGCCGGTCTCCACGAACGGACGCGGACGGACGGTGACGGGGCCCTGCCCGCAGTCGAGGGTGACCTCGGCGTCCACCCGCGCGGTCACCAGCGCCACCGCCGGCCGGGCCCGCAGGATGGCCTCCTGCACGGAGAGGGCGTCGGCGACGGCCGGCGCCGCCAGCAGGGCCAGCCCGAGCGGGACCCCGAGCGACCACCGCCTCATCGTCCCAGCACCCTAGCACGGAGGCCGGCAGGTTGGATAGCCGCCGCGGCCCCGGCCCCCTCAGGCGAAGCGCTTGAGATAGGTCCCGAGGGCCGCACCCTCCCGCTCCCGCAGGGCGACGGCCACCCGCAGCTGCTCCAGGTACTGCTCCAGCGTCTTGCCCCCCAGGTCGATCCGGCGCCCGGTGAAGAAGGCGTGCACGTCGCGCTCCAGCTCGGGCGTGGCCAGCCCGGTGACGCCCTCGCACATCCGGCGCAGCCCGTGCTTGGGGTAGAGCCGGTCCATCCGGTCCCAGTGCTGCTTGACGAAGGCCCAGGCCGTCTCGCGCCCGTCCACGTTCAGCAGGAGGGCCCGGGCCACGAATGGCGCGTCCTGGGTCCGGATCTCGCCGTTGACCGTGCGCTCCAGGGTCTGCCGGAGCAGGTCCACGGACCGGAAGGCCGCCAGCGCGTAGAGGTACCGCTGCTCCTCCTGGGGCGTGCTCGCCGTCCGGAAGCGCTGCAGGAACTCCTCGTAGCGGGCGGCGTCGCCCGCCCAGGCCAGGATGCCGATGAGCGCCGGCAGGACGTTGGGATCCACGGCGGCGGGATCGGCCAGGGCCTGGGCGTAGACCTCCGCCGCCCTCGCCTGGACGGCGGGATCGTTGCCCACCGTGCCGACGGCGCGCAGCAGGTCGCCGCGCAGCTGGCGGGTCAGCTCGTCCTCGCCGGCTCGGGGGGCCCAGCCCAGGTCGGCGACGGCCGAGGCGAGCAGGTTGCGGGTGAAGGCCTCCAGGCCGCGGCGATCCTCGGGGCGCACGATGCGGGTGAGGGCCTGCAGCGAGGCCAGGATGGCCGTCCAGACGTTCCGGTCCCGCTCGTGGTGGAAGTGCGTCAGCAGCTCCAGGTAGTCGGCGACCCGGGTCAGGCCGGCGACGGCCGTGGCCCAGGCGTCGCTCACCAGGTTGAAGCGCTCGATCGCCTCCAGGCCGGGCAGGTGGCGGAGCAGGCGCTGGCGCAGCGCGTCGTCGTAGCGCACGCGGTAGAAGCCGTGGCCGCCCTCGTTGACGACGACGGGCTCGGCCCCGTCGGGGACCGGCAGCCGGGCCTCGGCGTCGGCGAGCAGCACCCGCTCCACGCGCGCCCGCTCGCCGCGCCCGATCCGCACCCGCACCGGCACCTGCCACCGCTGGCCGGCGTCGCCGGTGGCGCGGACGAAGTCCGGCGGCTCCGGCAGGTAGGTGAAGCGCTGCTGGCGCAGCACCAGGTGGGCGCCCTCCTGGCGCGCGCTCACCAGGGGAAAGCCGGGCGTGAAGATCCAGCCGTGCATCATGTCGCCGACCGGAGCCCGGGCGGCCCGGCCCAGCGCCTGCCACAGGTCGCCGGTGTCGGCGTTGCCGTAGGCGTGCGCCCGCAGGTAGTCGCGCACGCCGGCCCGGAACACCTCGGGCCCCAGGTACTGCTCCAGCATGCGCAGGACCGAGGCGCCCTTCTCGTACGTCAGGACGTCGAACATCGCGTCGGCGTCCCGGGGCGCCCGCACCTCGAACTCGATCGGGCGCGTGGACCACAGGGCGTCGGTGGCGAAGGCGGCGGCGCGGGAGACGCCGAACGTCGTCCACCGCTTCCACTCGGGCTTCCAGGCGTCCACGGCCAGCATCTCCATGAAGGTGGCGAAGGCCTCGTTCAGCCAGATGCCGTTCCACCAGGCCATGGTCACCAGGTCGCCGAACCACATGTGGGCGTTCTCGTGGGCCACCACGTCGGCGACCCGCTCGAGCTCGGCGTGCGTGGCCTGGCGCTCGTCCACCAGCAGCGCGGTCTCGCGGAACGTGATGGCGCCCAGGTTCTCCATGGCGCCGGCGGCGAAGTCGGGGATGGCCAGCAGGTCCAGCTTGTCGCCCGGGTACGGCAGCCCGTAGTACTCCTCGAAGAACCGCAGCGAGGCGGCGGCGATCTCGTGCCCGAAGGCGGCCAGCCGGCGCTTGCCGGGCACGCACCATACCCGCAGCGGGGTGCGCCCGACCATCACCGGCTCGGTGGCCTCCAGCTCCCCCACGACGAAGGCCACCAGATACGTGGACATCCGGATGGTGTCGGCGAAGGTCACCACCTTGCGGTCGCCTTCCCGCCGCTCGGCGACCACCCGGGTGTTGGAAACGGCGGTCAGGGCGGGGTCGATGGCCAGCGTGCAGGCGAAGACGGCCTTGAAGTCGGGCTCGTCCCAGCAGGGAAACGCGCGCCGGGCGTCGGTGGCCTCGAACTGCGTGGCGGCCAGGGTGCGCGTCACCCCCGTGGCCGGATCCTTGTACGTCGAGCGGTAGAAGCCTCGCAGCTTGTCGTTGAGGGTGCCGGCGAAGGCCAGGCGCAGCCGCCACGTCCCCGGGCGGATGGTCGAGGGAAACGTCAGCCGGCACCGCTCGGCCGCCTCGTCCAGGCTGGCCTGACCGGCCACCGCCGCCCCGCTCTCGGGCTCGGCGGCGACGGAGGTGATGGACAGCTCGGCCGCGTTGAGCACGATCTCCGAGGTCGGCGCCGTCACCTGGACGGTGATCGTCTCGACGCCGGTGAAGGCGGCGGCGGCCAGGTCGGGTTCCAGCCGGAGGTCGTAGCGCACGGGCAGGACATGGCGCGGCAGCCGATAGGGATCCACGGATGGCCTCCTTGGCGTGACTGGCCGAGACCGTACTCTACCGCAACCGTGCCCGCCCGTCGTCCCTCACCGGGCTCACGGCATCGGCGAGCGCTCCGCGCTCCCCGGCGTCGCGATGCAGGGCCGATGCCAGGGAGTCGGTCCGAGCGCCGCCAGGAACCCGGCCAGGAGGTCCCAGCCGGAGGAGTGCCCGAGACGCGCGAGGCGGCCCGCCGGCTCCAGCAGCTGCGCCGGGGGCGAGCCGGCGGCGATGCCGCGGGCCAGGTCGTGCAGCGGCGCCCAGCCCCGGCCCCGCACGAGGTCCCCGAGCAGCGCCGCGCTGAAATCACCGCTGCCTACGAGAAATCCGATAGCCCGGCCTCCTTTGCCGCCGCCCTTGAAGAGAAGGGCTACATCCTGGCGCGCGGCGACTACGCGTCCGCGGCGCCACTGATGGACGCCGCGCTCGGCGTCTGGCGCCGGACACCGGCAGTCGACCGCGACCAGCTTGCCGAGCGGCAGGCGGCCTATGCCGTGGTGCTGCAGGAAATGGGCCGCGCCCGGAGT
>JBBIIW010000055.1:0-11245 GCA_037446305.1 Candidatus Rokuibacteriota bacterium | reverse complement strand
TCAGAACGTGCCGCCGCCGCCCCCGCCCGCGCCGCCGCCGGATGCCCCGCCGCCCCGGCCGAAGGCGCTGCGGCCGCCGAACCGGTCCCCCCGCGCCCGCACCATGGCCGCGTCGTGCTCCCGCCGGAGCCGCTCGACGTCCTGGCGGTAGTGCTCGAGGTCGAACGGACCCGGCCCCACGTACCACGTCGGCGGGGCGACCGGCAAGCCCTCCCAGCGGTGGATCCAGCGATCCGTGACGCCGAGGGCGATCGCCCACGGCAGCCAGCGGTGCAGGGTGTCGGGCGGCAGGCGCTCCAGGCGGTCCTTCTCGGCGCGGGCCAGGAACTCCTGGAAGCCGCGCAGGGTCACCAGGAGGCGAGCGCCGCGCAGCGTGCGGCGGGGCATCGCGCGCGCGAAGGCCAGGACCACCAGGCCGCTGGCGGCCAGTCCGGCGGGCAGGGTCCAACCGAGGTGGGCCAGCGGCGGAGCGTCGGCCGCGCCGAGGGCCCCCGCGGCGAGCAGCAGGAGGACGCCGGCCGCGCCCCAGCGCTGCCGGACCCAGAACGGCGAGGCGGCGAAGAAGCCGTCGCGCACCATCCCCTCGTCCAGGGCGTCGCGGATCGGCTCGAAGACGTACTCGTGGTTCTCCCGCAACTCCCCCAGGCGCCGCTCGGCGAGCGACAGCCCCTCGCCGAACACCTTGCGCAGGACGACGAGCTCGGCCGGTCTGAGAGCGGGGTCGCCGGCCAGGGGGCGCCGGCGCCGGAACCGGAAGTCGCGTTCGCCCGGCAGGCGCTCGACGTCCAGGTAGCCGCGCACGGCCAGGTCCACGAGCGTGGCGAAGACGTCGCGGGGTTCGGGATGCTCGTCGATGAGCGTGCCCGCCTGGGCCACCGTCAGCGCCGGCGGCGGGGCGTACTCGGGCTTGATGGAGCGTCGCGCCGCCGGATCGCGGCCGTACACGCCCCACAGCAGCCCCATCACGGCCGCCGCTGCCACCGGCAGGGCCAGCGGCCAGTTGTCGGCCAGCCCCCACCAGGCTTCCTGCAGCGCCGACGGGCGGCGCACGAGGCCCGCCGGCCAGGCCACGGCGATGGTCAGGCCCTCCCGGGGGCCCAGCGGCCGGGTCGTGCGGAACGTGACGGCCCGGCCTTGCCGGTGCTCCGTCCAGTCCCGTCCGGCCGCCCCGCGCGGCCCGGTGAAGGCGGTGGTCTCGACCGCCGCCGCGCCGGCCGGCAGCCGCACCGTCGCCTCCGCGGCGCCGATCGGCACCTCCCACTCGGTGCCGGTGACGTTCCAGTAGAGCTCGTCCCGCTCGCCGGTCGTCAGCAGCGCGCGCTGCGCGCGGTAGAGGACGTGCACCGTCCGGACCGTGTCGCGGGCGCCGGGCACCCAGGCCCGGATCGTCAGCGCGCCGTCGCCGTGGGCCACCTCCGTCCGCAGCGGCTGGAACGCCTCGTCGAGCACGTGGATCCGGTCCAGGCGCAGGCGGGCGTTCAGGCCGGCCCGGGTGTGACGGAGCGGGATCCGCCGGAGGATCCCCCGGTGCTCGCCGGTGAAGACGACGGTGAGCGACTCCTGGACCGCGACGGCGGCATCCGGCTGGACGTCGAGGGCCACCGCGAAGCGCTCGATGCTGAAGGAGCGAGCGGCGGCGGCTCCCGGGGCGGCGGCGAGGAGGACGAGGGCCAGGAGGGCCCCGGCCGCCAGGATCACCTAGCTCCCGAAGCTGACCCGGGGGACGTGCCGGTCCTCCGGCCGCTCCAGCTCGAAGTAGGCCCGGCGGGCGAACCGGAAGGCGGTGGCGACCAGGTTGGACGGGAAGCTCTCGATCGCGGTGTTGAGATCGCGGACGACGGCGTTGTAGTACCGGCGGGCGTGCTGCACCGCCTCCTCGATCTCGGCCAGCGCCTGCTGGAGCATCTGGAAGTTCGCGTTGGCCCGCAGCTCGGGGTAGGCCTCGGCGACGGCGAACAGCTGGCGCAGGGCCTCGCTCAGGGCGCCCTCGGCCCGCGCCCGGGCCTGGGGCGTGGTGGCGCCGACGGCGGCGCCGCGCGCCCGCACGACCTCCTCCAGCGTCGCCCGCTCGTGCGCGGCGTAGCCCTTCACGGTCTCCACCAGGTTGGGGACGAGATCGCTGCGGCGCTTGAGCTGGACCTCGATGTCCGACCACGCCTCTCCGGAGCGCTGCCGGAGGCTGACCAGCCGGTTGTAGGTCACGACGGCGAGCCCGACGAGAACGGCGCGACGACGACCACGAAGATCCAGCCGCCCAGGGTCATGCCGCGCCCTCCCGCGGGTATCATAGCAACCGACCCCGTGGCATAATGAACGGGTTTGAGCGAGCCGGATCGATGCCGGTATCTCCACTTCCCGTGATCCCGCCGCCGCCGGACGGCCGCAAGCCGGCCTGGCTCAAGGTCCGTGCGCCCGGCGGCCCGAACTACGGGCGGCTCAAGGGGCTCCTCCGCGAGTGGAAGTTACACACGGTGTGCGAGGAGGCGCGGTGCCCCAACGTCGGCGAGTGCTGGGAGGACGGCACCGCGACCTTCATGATCCTGGGCGACGTGTGCACCCGCTCCTGCGGCTACTGCGCCATCGCCCACGGCCGGCCGGTGTGGGAGGACCGCGAGGAGCCCGAGCGCATCGGGCGGGCGGTGGCCGGCCTGGGCCTGGACTACGTGGTGATCACGTCGGTGAACCGCGACGACCTGGCCGACGGCGGCGCCGCGCACTGGGCGGCCACGATCCGGGCCGTGCGCCGGCAGGCCCCCGCCTGCCGGGTGGAGGCGCTCATCCCCGACTTCCAGGGCCAGGCCGCCTCGCTGGCGACCGTCCTGGCGGCGGGCCCGCACGTGCTCAACCACAACACCGAGACGGTCCCGCGCCTGTACCGGGTGGCGCGGCCCGGCGGTCGCTACGAGCGCGCCCTCGAGCTGTTCCGCCGCTGCCGGGCGATGGCGCCCGGGATCCCGACCAAGTCCGGGCTCATCCTGGGCCTGGGCGAGGAGCGCGACGAGGTGGTGGCCACCATGGGCGACCTGCGGGAGGTCGGCGTGTCGATCCTCACGCTGGGGCAGTACCTGCGCCCCTCGGCCCGGCACCTGCCGGTGGCGCGCTACTACCGCCCCGAGGAGTTCGCGGAGCTGGCCGCCGTCGGCCGCGCCCTGGGGTTCGCCCACGTCGAGGCCGGGCCGCTGGTGCGCTCCTCCTATCACGCCAAGCGGCAGACCCAGGCGATGGAGGCGCGCTGAGTGGAGCACGTCACCATCCTGATGGTCTTCGCGTTCGCGGCCGCGGTGGCCGGGGCCCTGATCGGGCTGCCCCACCTGCTGGCGCCGCGGCGGCCCAGCCCGGTCAAGCTGCAGCCGTTCGAGTGCGGCAAGGACCCGCTGGCCGTCTCCGAGGGGCGCTTCGCCATCAAGTTCTCGACCATCGCCATCTTCTTCATCCTGGTCGACATCGAGGTCATCTTCCTGTGGCCGTGGGCCATGCTCTATCTCCAGCTGGGGTGGTTCGGCTTCGTGGAGATGCTGGTCTTCCTGGCCATCCTCATGCTGGGGTTCCTCTACATCTGGCGCAAGGGAGGGCTGGAGTGGGAGTAGGCAGCTTCTTCACCTCCAAGCTCGACGAGGCCATCGGCTGGGCGCGCAAGTACTCCATCTTCCAGTACCCGTTCGTGACCGCCTGCTGCGGGATGGAGTACATGGCCACCGCCTGCTCCCACTACGACGTGGACCGCTTCGGCGCCGGCCTGCCCCGCTTCTCGCCCCGGCAGGCCGACGTCCTGTTCGTGGTCGGCACCATCAGCCACAAGATGGCGCCCGTGCTGCGGCGCATCTACGACCAGATGACCGAGCCCAAGTGGGTGGTGGCCTTCGGCGTCTGCACCTGCACCGGCGGCTTCTACGACAACTACGCCACCGTGCAGGGGATTGACACCATCATCCCGGTCGACGTCTACATCCCGGGCTGCCCGCCCCGGCCCGAGAGCGTGCTGGACGGCCTCATGAAGCTGCAGGACCGGATCGCCGCCGGCGCCCAGAGGTACTAGTGGACGGCGCCGCCATCCTGGCCACCCTCCAGCAGCGCTTCGGCCCCGCCGTCCTCGCGGTGCACGCCCACCGGGGCGACCACACCGCGGTGGTGGCCCGCGACCGCCTGCTGGACGTCCTCCGGTACTGCCGCGACGACGAGGCGCTGGCCTTCGACATGCTGATGGACCTCACGGCCGTGGACTACCTGAAGTACCCCGGGCGGGAAGACGGCGACCGCTTCGAGGTCGTCTACCACCTCTACGCGCTCCGGCCCAACCACCGGCTCCGGGTGAAGGCGGCCGTCCCCGAGGACGACCCGGTGGTGCCGACGGCGACCGGGCTGTGGCCCATCGCCGACTGGTTCGAGCGCGAGGTGTGGGACATGTTCGGCATCCGCTTCGCCGGCCACCCCAACCTCAAGCGCCTGCTGATGTACGAGGAGTTCGTCGGCCATCCGCTGCGGAAGGACTACCCGATCAACCGGCGCCAGCCGCTGATCGGTCCCCGGATCTGACCCATGGCCGCCCCCCAGCGTTCTCCGGCCCCCGCCACCACCACGCGCGAGTTCATGCTCGGCGAGGGGGCCGGGACCGGGGCCGGCACCCAGCCCATGCACCTGGGCGTGGGGCCGCAGCACCCGGCGATGCACGGCATCATCCGCATCGTGACCGAGCTGGACGGCGAGATCATCCGCCGGGCGGAGGTGGAGATCGGCTACCTGCACCGGGCGTTCGAGAAGGACTGCGAGGTCGGCGGCTGGAACAACGCCATCCCGTACACCGACCGGCTCAACTACGTCTCGCCGCTCATCAACAACTTCGGCTACTGCATGGCGGTGGAGAAGCTGCTGGGGATCGAGATCACCGAGCGCTGCCGCTACATCCGCACGATCATGGCCGAGATCTCGCGGATCTGCGACCACCTGACGTGCATCGGGGCCTCGGCCATGGAGCTGGGGGCCTTCACCGTCTTCCTCTACATGATCAAGGCCCGGGAGTTCCTGTGGGAGCTGGTGGAGGCGGTCACCGGCGCCCGGCTGACCATCTCGTACGGCCGGGTGGGTGGCGTGAAGGCCGACCTGCCGCCCGAGTTCGCCGGCCAGGCGCGCGAGGCCTTCAAGCAGGTGCGGGAGGTGCTGGCCGAGGTGCACCGCCTGCTGACCGGCAACCGGATCTTCATGGACCGCATGGTGGGCGTGGGCGCCCTGTCGCGCGAGGAGACCATCGCCTACGCCATCACCGGGCCGCTCCTCCGGGCCGCCGGGGTGCCCTACGACGTGCGGCGGGCGCAGCCCTATGACGTCTACGACCGGCTGGACTGGGAGGTGCCGACCCAGACGGCCGGCGACAACTACGCCCGCTACCTGGTCCGCATGGCCGAGATGGAGCAGTCCATGCGGATCGCCGAGCAGGCGCTCGACCAGATCCCCGGCGGCCCCATCAACGTGGATCACCAGGGCCGGCCGATGGATCCCGCGAGCTACGTGGACCAGGGCAAGCAGGGCCGGACGGAGGGCCTGCTGCTCCTGCCCATCACGCTCTCGCCCAACCTCCAGGGCTCGGAGCGCCCGGCCCACGCCCGCGTCAACGCCCCCGACCGGCGGGTGGTGCTGCCGCCCAAGGAGACGACGTACGGCTCCATCGAGGGCCTGATGAACCACTTCATGCTGATCATGGAGGGCTACGGGATCCGGCCGCCCCGGGGTGAGGCCTACGCCGCCGTGGAAGGCGCCAACGGCGAGCTGGGCTTCTACGTCGTCTCCGACGGCACGGACCGGCCCTACCGCGTGCGCTGCCGGCCCCCCTGCCTGCCCCCCATGGCCGCCCTCCACCGGATGGTCGAGGGACAGATGCTGGCCGACCTGATCCCCACCTTCGGCTCGGTGAACATGATCGGCGGCGAGCTGGACCGGTGAGCGGCGGGGCGCGCCGGCCGGCCGCCGCGGGGCCCGGCCCCATCGAGTTCACCGCCGCCCAGCTGGCCGAGGTGCGCCGGCTGCAGGGGCTCTACCCCGATCCCCGGGGGGCGCTGCTGCCGGTGCTGCAGATGGCCCAGGAGACGTTCGGGCACATCTCCCTGGAGGTCGAGGAGTACGTGGCGGCGCTCTTCGGGCTCTCGCCCGCCCACGTCCACGAGGTGGTGACGTTCTACACGCTGTTCTTCCGGGAGCCCGTCGGCCGCCACGTGATCTCCGTCTGCCACAACCTCTCGTGCCACCTGGCCGGCGCCCCGCGGATCCTGGAGCACCTCAAGCAGCGGCTGGGGATCGAGGTGGGCCAGACGACGGAGGACGGCCGCGTGACCCTGCTCAGCGTCGAGTGCCTGTGCGCGTGCGAGCACGCGCCCATGATGCAGGTGGACGACCGCTACGAGTTCGACCTCACGCCGGAGAAGGTGAACCGGATCCTGGAACTGCTGCGGTGACCGGCGAGCGCCTGCTGACCCGCAACTTCGACCGCCCCGACTCGCACACGCTGGCGGCCTACCGGCAGGCGGGCGGCTACACGGCCTGGGAGAAGGCGCAGGCCATGGAGCCGGCGGCCATCGTGGAGGAGGTGAAGATCTCCAACCTCCGCGGGCTGGGCGGGGCCGGCTTCCCGACGGGGACCAAGTGGTCGTTCATCCCCCGCGACCACACCGGGCCCGTCTACCTGGTGATCAACGCCGACGAGGGCGAGCCCGGCACCTTCAAGGACCGCTACCTGCTGGAGCGGGATCCCCACGCCCTCATCGAGGGCATGCTCATCACCGCCCGCGCCATCCGCTCGGCCACCGCCTTCGTGTACATCCGGGGCGAGTACGTCGAGCCGTGGCGGCGCTTCACCGCCGCCGTGCGGGAGGCCTACCAGGCGGGGTACCTGGGGCGGGGGCTGGAGGTGGTCGTCCACCGGGGGGCCGGCGCCTACATCTGCGGCGAGGAGACGGGGCTGCTCTCGTCGCTGGAGGGCAAGAAGGGCTGGCCCAAGATCAAGCCGCCGTTCCCCGCCGTCAAGGGCGCCTTCGGGCAGCCCACGATCGTGAACAACGTGGAGACGATCTGCCACGTCCCGCACATCATCAACCGCGGCGGGGCCTGGTTCGCCGGCCTGGGCACGAAGACCCAGGGCGGCACCCGCATCTACTCGGTCTCCGGCCGCGTCCGCCGGCCCGGGATCTACGAGGCGCCGGTGTCCATCACGCTGCGCCAGCTGATCTACGACCTGGCCGGCGGCGTCACCGGCAACGGGCGCCTGAAGGCGGTCGTCCCCGGCGGCTCCTCGGCAGCCATCCTGCGCGCCGACGAGATCGACGTGACGATGGACGTGGACGGCCTGCGCCAGGCCGGCAGCATGGCCGGCTCCGCCGGCGTCATCGTGATGGACGAGACCGTCTCCATCCCGGAGGCGCTGATGGTGGTGGCGCGGTTCTACGCCCACGAGTCCTGCGGCCAGTGCACGCCCTGCCGCGAGGCCACCGGCTGGATCTACAAGATCGTCACGCGTATCGTGGAGGGCAGGGGCCGCAAGGAAGACCTCGACACGATCCTGGACGCGGCCCGCCGCGGGGCGGGGACCACCATCTGCGCCTTCTTCGACGGCGCGGTCGGGCCCTACCTCTCGTACATCGAGAAGTTCCGCGACGAGTTCGAGGCCTTGATCCCCCGGTGACATGCCCAGGCTGACCATCAACGGCAGGGAGATCGAGGTGCCCCCGGGCACCAATCTGATCGAGGCCGCCCGGCGGGCCGGCATCGAGATCCCCCACTACTGCTACCACCCGGGCCTGTCCATCGCCGGGCAGTGCCGGCTGTGCATGGTGGACATCGACAAGGCCCCCCGGCCCACGATCGCCTGCAACACGCCGGCGGCGGACGGCATGGTGGTGTGGACGGAGACGGACCGGGTCCGGGCCACCCGGCAGTCCATCATGGAGTTCCACCTCATCAACCACCCCCTGGACTGTCCGGTCTGCGACCAGGCGGGCGAGTGCTGGCTGCAGATCTACTACATGCAGCACGGGCTCTACGAGCCGCGCATGGTGGACGACAAGGTCCACAAGCCCAAGGCGGTCCCCCTGGGCCCCCACGTCATGCTGGACGCCGAGCGGTGCATCCTCTGCTCGCGCTGCGTGCGCTTCTGCGACGAGATCACCGGCACCGGCGAGCTCGGCATCTTCCACCGGGGCGACCACTCGGAGATCGGGCTCTTCCCGGGCCGCGAGCTGGACAACCGGTACTCGGGCAACGTGGTGGACATCTGCCCGGTCGGGGCGCTGACCGACCGCGACTTCCGCTTCCAGGTCCGCGTCTGGTACCTGGACACCGCGACGTCGGTCTGCCCCGGCTGCGCGCGCGGCTGCAACATCGAGGTGCACGTGAACCGCCGGCGGCCGCATCACGCCGAGGGCCGGCGGGTGGCGCGGCTCAAGCCGCGGTACAACGCCGAGGTCAACCGGTGGTGGATCTGCGACGAGGGCCGCTACGGCTACGGCTTCGTGGACGCGCCCGACCGGCTCCTGACGCCGCTCCGGCGCCAGGGGGCGGAGCAGGTCCCGATCGGCTGGGACGAGGCGATCGCCGCCGTGGCCGCCGCTCTCCGGGAGCCCGCCGGGGGCGCGGCCGTCATCGCCTCGCCGAGGATGGCCAACGAGGATCTCATGGCCGTCCGCCGCCTGGCGGAAGCGGCCGGCATCCGCCAGGTGGGCTTCCGCGTGCCGCCGGCCCGACCGGGCGACGAGGACGACCTGCTCCTCCGGGCCGACCGGAACCCGAACACCGCCGGCGCCGAGCTGATCGGGCTCGACGGCGACGTGGGCGCCATCCTGGCCGACGCCCGGGCGGGCCGGCTCCGGGTGCTGTGGGTCTTCGGCCACGACCTGCTCGACAGCGCGTGGCCGGAGGCCGACGTGCGCCGGGCCCTGGAGGCGGTGCCGACGCTGATCTACACGGGCACCAACGCCGGCGCCACCAGCGCGCGGGCGGGGCTGGTGCTGCCGGCCGCGGCCTGGGTCGAGCGCGAGGGCACCTTCACCAACTTCGAGGGGCGGGTCCAGCGCTTCCGGGCGGCGCTCGAGCCGCTCGGCGAGGCGCTGCCGGAGTGGGAGATCGTGGGCCGGGTCCTGCAGGCGCTCGGCGCGCCGGTGGCGGCCACGCGGGCCGAGCACTGGTTCCGCGAGCTCGCCGCCGCCGTGCCGGCCTTCGCCGGCCTGACCTACCGCGCGCTGGGCGATGCCGGGCGGATGGTGGCCGCCCGGGCCGCGGGCCCCGGCGGAGGCGGGGCGTGAGCCTGGCCGCCGATCTGGGCATCGCCTTCGGCCGCGTGGCCTTCGTGATGCTGTTCGTGCTGAACCTGGGCGGCCTGCTGACGTGGGTGGAGCGCAAGCAGTCGGCCATCATGCAGGACCGCATCGGGGCCAACCGGGCCTCGATCTTCGGGCTGCGCCTGTTCGGGCTCTTCCACCCGCTGGCCGACGCCATCAAGATGCTCACCAAGGAGGACTTCCGGCCGGCCCGCGCCGACCGCTTCCTGTTCGGCCTGGCCCCGTTCGTGTCCGTGTTCTTCGGGCTGGTGGCCTTCGCCTCGATCCCCTTCGGCGACGTCCTCCGCCTGGGCGACCGCGAGATCCCGCTGCAGGCGGTGACGCTCGACGTGGGGGTCCTCTACGTCTTCGCCATGCTCTCGCTGGGCGTGTACGGCGTGATGATGGCCGGCTGGGCGTCGGCCAACAACTTCGCCCTCCTGGGCGGCCAGCGGGCGGCCGCCCTCATGATCTCGGCCGAGATCGCGATCGGCGCCTCCATCGTCGGCGTCATCATGGTCTACGGCTCCCTGGACCTGCAGGACATCGCGCGCGGGCAGGGCGAGCTGCTGTGGGGCTGGCTGCCGAAGTGGGGGCTCATCACCCAGCCGCTGGCCTTCATCCTCTTCGTCACCGCGGGCATCGCGGCCACCCGCCGCATCCCCTTCGACATGCCGGAAGGCGAGTCGGAGATCATCGGCTACTTCGTGGAGTACAGCGGCATGAAGTTCGGGATGTTCGCCATGGCGGACTTCCTGGAGACGGTGGTGATCGCCGGCATGACCACCGCCCTGTTCCTGGGCGGCTGGCAGGTCCCCTACCTCCACGCCGACGGCTTCCATTTCCCCGGCGGCGCCGCCCTGGCCCTGCCGCCCCTGGCGGTGACGCTGCTGCAGGTCGGCAGCTTCATCCTGAAGGTCATCGTGATGATCTTCATCCTGATGCTGATCCGCTGGACGCTGCCCCGCTTCCGGTACGATCAGGCCATGCGCCTGGGCTGGCTGGGCCTGTTCCCCCTGTCCATCGCCAACGTGGTGGTGACCGGACTGGTGCTGCTGGCGGCGCGGGCATGATGCGGCTGCGGCAGCGGTTCTACCTGGTCGAGGTCCTCTCGGGCCTGGCCCTCACCGCCGGGCACTTCTTCCGGAACATGGGCCGCCACATCCTGCACGCCCTGGGGCGGACGGACGTCCGCGGCGCGGTCACCGTGCAGTACCCCGAGGAGCGCCGGCCCTATGCGCCGCGGCTGCGCAGCCTGCACCGGCTGGTGCGGCGCGAGGACGGCTCGCCCCGCTGCGTGGCCTGCATGATGTGCGAGACGATCTGCCCGGCCCGCTGCATCTACATCGTGGCCCAGGAGCACCCGAACCCCGACATCGAGAAGGTGCCGGCCCGCTTCGACATCGACCTCGGCAAGTGCGTCTTCTGCGGCTACTGCGTGGAGGCCTGCCCGGAGGACGCCATCCGCATGGACACCGGCATCCTGGAGTTCTCGTCGTACAGCCGGGCCGGCATGATCTACACCATGGAGACCCTGCTGGCCCTGGAGCCGGCCGGGCCCGACGGGCGGCCCACCTCGCCGGTGCCGATCCCGGCCACCCGGAGGCCCTGATGGCGGCGGTCGCCTTCGCCGTCATCGCCGCCGTGGCGGTGGTGTCCGCCCTGGGCCTGGTGCTGCGGCGCAACCCGATCCACGGCGCGCTGTTCCTGGTGGTCAACCTCGGGTCCATCGCCGCCCTGTACCTCATGATGGGCGCCCAGCTGCTGGCGGCCGCGCAGGTCATCGTCTACGCGGGCGCCATCATGGTCCTGTTCGTGTTCGCCATCATGGTGCTGATCCCGGGCCGGGAGGAGACGGGGCCGGACCCGCGGCGCGGCTGGCGGCTGCTGGCCGCGCCCCTGGGCGTGGCGCTGCTGGTCGAGCTGGCCCTGGTCGCGGCCGCCCGCAC
>JBBIIW010000054.1:0-11258 GCA_037446305.1 Candidatus Rokuibacteriota bacterium | reverse complement strand
GCGCGCGTTCGTGAAGGTCCAGGACGGCTGCCAGCACCGCTGCGCGTTCTGCGTGGTGCCGCTGGCCCGGGGCGCGTCCCGGAGCCGGCCCCCCGAGGTCGTGCTGGAGCAGGTGGAACGGCTCGTCGAGGACGGGCACGTCGAGGTGACGCTGACCGGGGTGGACCTCGGCCACTACGGCGCCGACCTCACGCCGCGCGCCACGCTGGCCGCGCTGCTGCGCCGCCTGCTGGAGGTCCGGGGCCTGCGCTGGATCCGGCTGTCGTCCATCCTGCCCGCCTACTTCACCCCGGCGCTGCTGGAGGTGGTCACGGGCTCGCCGGCCGTGGCGCCGCACCTGCACGTGCCCCTGCAGAGCGGCAGCGACCGCATCCTGCGCCGGATGCGCCGCCCGTACACCGCGGCCATGTACCGGGCGCTGGTCGAGCGGCTGGCCGGCGCCATCCCCCATCTCGGGCTGGGCACCGACCTCATCGTCGGCTTTCCGGGAGAGACCGAGGCCGACTGGGCGGAGACGGACGCGCTGGTCCGGGCGCTGCCGTTCACGTACCTGCACGTGTTCGGCTACTCGGACCGGCCGGGCACCGAGGCCGCCCGCCTGGACGGCCGGGTGGAGCCGCGCCTGATCACCGCCCGGAGCCGCCGGCTCCGGGCCCTGGGCCAGGCCAAGCAGGCGGCGTTCCGCCGCGAGCTGCTCGGCACCGTGCAGGAGGTCCTGGTGCTGGAGACGCGCGACCGGCGGACGGGCGGACTGGTGGGGCTGACCGGCAACTACGTCGAGGTCGTCTTCGACGGTCCGGACACGCTCGTGCGACGCCTGGCCCGCGTACGGCTGATGAGCACGGACGGCGAGCGCACGCTGGGGGCGCTGGCATGACGGCCGCCCGGGGCCGCGGCCTCGACCCCGCCATCGGCATCATCGGCGGGAGCGGGCTCTACGACCTGGAAGGGCTGACCGACGTCCGCTGGCATCGCCTCCGCACGCCGTTCGGCGAGCCGTCGGACGCGTTCTGCGAGGGCCGGTTCGAGGGCCGCCGGGTCGTCTTCCTGCCGCGACACGGCCGCGGGCACCGGCGGCTGCCCACCGAGCTGAACTTCCGGGCCAACATCTGGGGCCTGAAGGCGCTGGGCGCCGTTTGGGTCGTGTCGATCTCGGCCGTCGGGAGCCTGCGGGAGGAGCTCGAGCCGCTGCACCTGGTGGTGCCCGACCAGTTCGTGGACTTCACGCGCCGGCGCGTCTCCTCGTTTTTCGGCGACGGCATCGTGGGGCACGTCGGCATGGCCGACCCCGTGTGCGGCGACCTGGCCACGGCGCTGGAGCGGGCGGCCCGGCAGACCGGCGCCACCGTGCACCGGGGCGGGACGTACGTGTGCATCGAGGGCCCGCAGTTCTCGACCAGGGCCGAGTCGGCGCTCTACCGTCGCTGGGGCCTGGACATCATCGGCATGACCAACATGCCGGAGGCCAAGCTGGCGCGCGAGGCCGAGCTCTGCTACGCGACGCTGGCCCTGGTCACCGACTACGACGTCTGGCACGAGACGCACGCGGCGGTCAGCGTGGAGGCCGTCGTGCAGAACCTGCTCAAGAACGTCGCCACGGCCAGGGACGTGCTGCGCCGGCTCATCCCGGCCCTCGGGCCCGAGCGGCGCTGCCCGTGTCCCGGCCTGCTGGCGAACGCCATCATCACCAGTCCGGGCGCCTTCCCGCCGGCGACGCGACGCCGGCTCGACCTGCTGATCGGCAAGTACTTCCCGCCCCCCGCCGGGCGGGGGCGGACGCCCCGCCGGCCCGGTCGCCGTGGCTGACGTCCTCGTCGTCGGCTCGGTGGCGCTCGACTCCGTCGAGACGCCGTTCGGCAAGGTCCGGGAGGTCCTGGGCGGCGCCGCCACCTACTTCTCGTACGCGGCCAGCTTCTTCACCGCGGTGCGCCTGGTGGGCGTGGTGGGGGAGGACTTTCCCGAGCAGCACCTGCGGCTGCTGAAGGACCGCGGGGTGGACCTCACGGGGCTCCAGGTCTCGTCCGGGCGCACCTTCCGGTGGGCCGGGCAGTACGGATACGACCTGAACGAGGCCCGGACCCTGGACACCCAGCTGAACGTGTTCGCCGACTTCCGGCCCCGGCTGGCCGAGGACCTCCGCCGGCCGGCCTACCTCTTCCTGGCCAACATCGACCCCGCCCTGCAGCTGGAGGTGCTGCGGCAGATGGCGGTCCGCCCGCGCCTGGTGGCGCTGGACACGATGAACTTCTGGATCGAGGGCCACCGCCCGGCGCTGGAGCGGGTGCTGGCCGAGGTGGACGTGGTCACGATCAACGACGCCGAGGCCCGCCAGCTCGGCCGGGAGCCGAACCTCATCAGGGCGGCGCGCCGCATCGCGGCCATGGGCCCTCGCACGATCGTCGTCAAGCGCGGGGAGTACGGAGCCCTGATGCTGTCGAACGGCGCCTTCTTCGTCGTGCCCGCCTACCCGCTGGAGTCGGTGTTCGACCCGACGGGGGCCGGCGACACCTTCGCCGGCGGCTTCATGGGCTACCTGGCCGCGCAGGACCGGACCGACGACGCCGCGATGCGCCGCGCGCTGGTCTACGGCTCCGTCATGGCCTCCTTCACGGTGGAGGACTTCTCGCTCAACCGCCTGACGGGGCTCCGGCGGGAGGAGATCGGCGAGCGGTTCACGGCCTTCCAGGACCTGATGCGCTTCGAGGCCTGACGCGGTGAGCGAGGCCAAATACGCGGCCCTCCTCGACATCCTGCGGGGCATGGAGAGCGTGCTGGTGGCGTTCTCGGGCGGGGTGGACTCCACGCTGCTGGCGCGGGCGGCGCGCGATGCCCTCGGCGACCGGGCGGTGCTGGCGACGGCCGACTCGGAGACGTACCCCGGGGGCGAGCTGGAGGAGGCCCGCCGCCTGGCCGCCGGGCTGGGCCTGCGCCACGTGGTCGTCCGCACCCGGGAGCTCGACAACCCGGAGTACGCCCGGAACCCCGCCAACCGCTGCTTCTTCTGCAAGGAGGAGCTGTTCGCCACGCTGGAGCCCATCGCCGCCCGCGAGGGGTGCCGCTGGCTCGCCTACGGCGCCAACGTGGACGACCTGGGCGATCACCGGCCCGGCATGCAGTCGGCGCGGCAGCGCGGGGTGCGCGCGCCCCTGATCGAGGCGGGGCTGGGCAAGGCCGAGATCCGCGCGCTCTCCCGGCGGCTCGGCCTGCCGACCTGGGACAAGCCCTCGCTCGCCTGCCTCAGCTCGCGGTTCCAGTACGGTGATCCGATCACGCCCGAGAAGCTCCGGCAGGTGGACCAGGCGGAGGCCTTCCTGCGCTCGCTGGGGTTCCGTCAGTTCCGCGTCCGCCACCACGACCGGCTGGCCCGGCTCGAGATCGCGCTCGAGGAGCTGCCGCGGCTGTGGGAGGACGGGCGGCACCAGGCCATCGTCGCGCGCCTGCGGGCGCTGGGGTACGTCTACGTGACGGTGGATCTCGCCGGCTTCCAGTCCGGGAGCGCGAACCTCCTGCTGGCGCTCGAGCGCCGCGCGCCCGCCTCCGATGCATAGCGAGGCCGTCCGGGCCCTGCTGGAGGACGTCCGGGCGGGCCGGGTGACCGCCGAGGAGGCCCTGGAGCGGCTGCGACGCCTGCCCTACGAGGACCTGGGCTTCGCCAAGGTGGACCAGCACCGCCAGCTGCGGGCGGGGGCGCCGGAGGCGATCTTCTGTCAGGGCAAGACGCCGGAGCAGGTGGTGGAGATCGCGCGCCGGCTGGCCGAGCACCACGCGAACGTGGTCGCGACCCGGGCGGACACCGCGACCGCCGCCGCCGTGGCGGCTGCCGGCCTGCCGCACGTCTATCACGCCCGGGCCCGGCTGATGATCGTGCGGCCGGCGCCGGTGGACGGCATCGGCCTCATCGTCGTGGCGGCCGCCGGCACCGCAGACATCCCCGTCGCCGAGGAGGCGGCGCTGGTGGCCGAGGCGCTCGGCAACCGGGTCGAGCGTCTCTACGACTGCGGGGTGGCCGGGCTGCACCGGCTGCTCGCCCATTACGACCTCCTCGCCGAGTCGAACGCCATCGTGGCGGTGGCCGGCATGGAGGGCGCGCTGCCCAGCGTGGTGGCCGGGCTGGTGGACCGGCCCGTCATCGCGGTGCCGACCAGCGTGGGCTACGGTGCCTCCTTCGGCGGCATCGCCGCGCTGCTGGCCATGCTGAACTCCTGCGCGCCGGGCGTGTCGGTGGTCAACATCGACAACGGGTACGGGGCGGCGCACCAGGCCTCGCAGATCAACCGGCTGGCCGCCAAGGTTCGATGATGGCCGGGCGCCGGGGGGCGCGGGGGGCCATCGCGGGATCCCCCGCGTCGGGGATCCCGTAGCGTGCGGGTGGCGTACTTCGACTGCTTCAGCGGGGCCGCCGGGGACATGATCGTGGGCGCCCTGCTGGACGCCGGGGCGCCGCTCGACGCGCTCGAGCGGGAGCTGGCGCGGCTCCCCCTGCGCGGCTTCCGGCTGGTCGCCCGTGAGGTGCGGAAGGGGGCCGTCCGGGCCACCAAGGTCGACGTCGAGATCGCCCGTCACGACCACGGCCAGCGCACCCTGGCCGACATCCTCGGGATCCTGGAGCGGAGCGGTCTGGGCGCGGCGGCCCGGGCCAGGGCCGGGCGGATCTTCACGCGGCTGGCCGAGGCCGAGGCGCGGGCGCACGGTACGACCCCCGACCGCGTGCACTTCCACGAGGTGGGCGCCGTGGACGCCGTCGTGGACGTCACCGGGGCCGTGGTGGCCCTGGAGCTGCTGGGGGTGGAGGCCGTGCACATCTCGGCGCTGCCGCTGGGCGGCGGGACGGCGGAGGGCGCCCACGGCCCGATCCCCGTGCCGGGTCCGGGGACCGCGGAGCTGCTGCGCGGCTTCCCCGTGGTGGACACCGGGGTGCGGGCGGAGCTGGTGACGCCCACCGGGGCCGCCATCCTCACCACGCTGGCCAGCGGGGCGGGGCGCATGCCGGCCATGACGGTCAGCGCCGTCGGCTACGGCGCCGGCACCCGGGACCTGGCCACGCCCAACGTGCTCCGCTGCTTCATCGGCACCACGGCCGGCGGCGGGGGCGAGGAGCCCATCGCCCAGGTCGAGACCACCATCGACGACATGTCCCCGCAGCTCTACGAGCCGGTGGTGGACCGGCTGCTCGAGGCCGGCGCCCTCGATGTCTTCCTCACGCCGGTGGTCATGAAGCGGAGCCGCCCCGGGGTGGTCCTGACCGCCCTCTGCCCTCCGGACCGGGTCGGCGACCTGGCGCGGGTGCTGTTCGAGGAGACCAGCACCATCGGGGTCCGCTGGTCGGAGTGGCAGCGGGCCCGGCTGCCGCGCGAAACGGTGACCCTGCCGACCGCCTACGGCCCGATTCCCTTCAAGGTCTCCCGCCTGGAGGGACGGGTGGTGACGGTGACCCCCGAGTTCAGCGAGGTGGTCCGGGTCGCGCGCGAGAAGGCGCTGCCCGTCCGGGAGGTGCTGGACCAGGCCCGCGCCGACGGCCGCCGGCTGCTGCGCGCCGGCGAGGCCGGGCACGCCCCGCCGGGCCCGGCACCCCGTTGACACCCCGGAGGTGGCGTCGTACCTTCTGTCGCGCCGAGACGGCCATCTTCGTCACTCGTCGACTTCCGGAGGACAGCCGTGAAACTGCCCGTCACGATGACCATCAACGGCCAGAAGTACAGCCACGAGGTCGAGCCTCGGCTCCTGCTCGTCCACTACATCCGCGAGGTGGTCGGCCTCACCGGCACCCACGTCGGGTGCGACACCAGCCAGTGCGGCGCCTGCACCATCCTCATGAACGGCCTGGCCGTCAAGTCCTGCACGCTCTTCGCCGTGCAGGCCGACGGGGCGACCATCACGACCATCGAGGGGCTGGCCAGCAACGGCGACCTCCACCCCATCCAGCAGGGCTTCTGGGAGAAGCACGGCCTGCAGTGCGGCTTCTGCACCCCGGGGATGATCATGGCCGCCTACCAGATCCTGGAGCGCTATCCCCGGCCGACCGAGGAGCAGATCCGCCACCAGCTGGAGGGCAACCTCTGCCGCTGCACCGGCTACCACAACATCGTGAAGGCGATCCAGTGGGCCGCCGAGCACATGCCGGCCGGCCGGAAGTAGAGGGACGTCATGGCCACCGCAACCCAGGAGCGGCTCTTCGGCAAGTCCATCAAGCGGCGTGAAGATCCGCGCTTCGTCACCGGGCGCGGCAGCTACGTGGACGACATCAAGCTGCCCGGCACCACGTACGCGGTGTTCGTGCGCAGCCCCCACGCCCACGCCCGCATCCGGGGCATCGACGCGGCCGCCGCCCGCCGGCACCCGGGGGTGGTGGCGGTGTTCACCGGCCGCGACATGACGGGCGTGAACTCGCTGCCGTGCGGCTGGGACCTGCGCCGGGAGAAGAACATCCCCGGCGTGGTGCAGGACCTGGCCATGGTTCCCCACCTGCCCCTGGCCACCGACGCGGCGCGCCACGTCGGCGACCCGGTCGCCGTCGTCATCGCCGACAGCGCGGCCACCGCCGCCGACGCGGCCGAGCTGGTGAAGGTGGACTGGGAGGTGCTGCCGGCGGTGACCTCCGCCGAGCGGGCGGTGGCGGCGGGCGCGCCGCAGATCCACGCCGGAGCGCCCGGCAACGTGGCCTTCAAGTGGGAGATCGGCGACCGGGCGGCCACCGACCAGGCGTTCCGGAACGCGGCGGTGACCGTCAAGAAGCGCATCGTCAACCAGCGGCTGGTGGCCAACGCCATGGAGCCGCGGGCCTGCCTGGCCCGGTTCGACCCCGCCACCGGGGAGCTGACGCTGTGGGTGACGTCGCAGAACCCCCACGTGCACCGGCTCCTCATGTGCGCGTTCGTGCTCGGCATCCCGGAGCACAAGGTGCGCGTGATCGCGCCCGACGTCGGCGGCGGCTTCGGCTCCAAGATCTTCCTCTACAACGAGGAGGTCGTCTGCTCCTGGGCCGCGCGGCAGCTCAAGCGCCCCGTGCGCTGGACGGCCACGCGGCGGGAGGCCTATCTCACCGACGCCCATGGCCGCGATCACGTCACCGAGGCCGAGCTGGCCCTGTCGCGGGAGGGCAAGATGCTCGGCCTGCGGGTGAGGACGGTCGCCAACCTGGGCGCCTACCTCAGCACGTTCGCGCCGGCGGTGCCGACCTTCCTCTACGGCACGCTGCTCAACGGCGTGTACGCCTTCGGGGCCATCCACTGCGAGGTCACCGGGGCCTTCACCAACACGACCCCCGTGGACGCCTACCGCGGCGCGGGCCGGCCGGAGGCGTGCTACGTGCTCGAGCGCATCGTGGAGGCGGGCGCCCGGGCGGCCGGGATGGACGTGGTCGAGCTGCGCCGGAAGAACTTCATTCCCAAGTTCTCGGGCGCCTACCAGACGCTGGTGGCGGTGGCGTACGACAGCGGCGACTACGCGGCGGCCTTCGACAGGCTGCTGCAGATGTTCGACTACAAGAAGTTCCGCGCCGAGCAGGAGGCCGCCCGCCGCGAGGGCCGGCTGCTGGGCGTCGGGTTCTCGACCTACATCGAGGCCTGCTCGATCGCCCCCTCCAAGGTCGTCGGCGCGCTGGGTGCCGGAGCCGGGCTCTACGAGTCCGGCAAGATCCGGGTCCACCCCACCGGCATGGTCACCGTCTACACCGGCTCCCACTCCCACGGGCAGGGCCACGAGACGACCTTCGCCCAGCTGGTGGCCGACGAGCTGGGCATCCCCATCGAGCAGGTGGAGGTCGTCCACGGCGACACCGGCGCCATCCCCTTCGGCATGGGCACCTACGGCAGCCGCTCGGCGTCGGTGGGCGGCACCGCGCTGCTCATGTCGGTGCAGAAGATCAAGGAAAAGGGCAAGCGCATCGCGGCCCACCTGCTGGAGGCCTCGCCCAAGGACATCGACTACGTCAACGGCCAGTTCCAGGTCCGCGGCGTGCCGGGCAAGGCGGTGCCGTTCGGCACGGTGGCCCTGACCGCCTACGTGCCCCACAACTACCCGGAGGGGCTGGAGCCCGGGCTGGAGGAGACCTCCTTCTACGACCCGTCCAACTTCTGCTTCCCCTTCGGCGCCCACGCCTGCGTGGTGGAGGTGGACCGCGAGACCGGCCGGGTGACCGTCCGCCGGTACCTGGCCGTGGACGACGTGGGCAACGTCATCAACCCGATGATCGTGGACGGCATGGTCCACGGCGGCATCGCGCAGGGGGTGGGGCAGGCCCTCTGGGAGGGCGCCGTCTACGACGACAGCTCGGGGCAGCTGGTGACGGGCAGCCTGATGGACTACGCGGTGCCGAAGGCCGACATGCTGCCGCTCTACGAGACCGATCGCACGGTGACGCCGACGCCCGTGAACCCGCTGGGCGTCAAGGGCGCCGGCGAGACCGGCACCATCGCCGCCACGCCGGCCGTCGTCAACGCCGTGGTGGACGCGCTGGCCCCGCTGGGGGTGGACCACATCGAGCAGATGCCGCTGACCGCCGAGCGGGTCTGGAAGGCGATCCAGGCCGCCCAGGCCCGGAAGTCCTAGAGGAGACGCCATGTATCCGGCCGCATTCGAGTACCACGCACCGACCAGCGTCAGGGACGCCCTGGGGCTGCTCGGCCGCCTGAAGGACGACGCCAAGATCCTGGCCGGCGGCCACAGCCTGATCCCCATGATGAAGCTCCGCCTGGCCCAGCCCAAGCACCTCATCGACCTCCGCAAGGTCCCGGGCCTGTCCGGCATCCGGGAGGACGGCGGGACGATCGTCATCGGGGCCATGACGACCCACTGGCAGATGGAGTCGTCGTCGCTTCTGAAGCAGAAGATGCCCATCCTGGCCGAGACCGCGGGCGTGATCGGCGATCCGCAGGTCCGCAACCTCGGCACCTTCGGCGGCTCCCTCGCGCACGCCGACCCGGCCGCCGACCAGCCGGCCACCGTCATCGCCGTCGGCGCCGAGATGGTGTGCGAGGGCCCGAAGGGCCGGCGCACCGTCAAGGTCGACGACTGGTTCCAGGGCCTGATGGCCACCGCGCTGGGGGAGGACGAGATCCTGGTCGAGATCCGGGTGCCCGTCTGGCCGGCCGGCAGCGGGGGCGCCTACATGAAGTTCCCGCACCCGGCCTCGCGGTTCGCCGTGGTCGGCGTGGCGGCCATGGTCACGCTGGACCGCAACGGCACCTGCACGAAGGCGGGGGTGGGGATCACGGGCGCCGGGACGCGGGCCGTCCGGGCCCGGGGCGTGGAGGCCGGGCTGGTCGGCAAGGTCCTCGACGCCGCGGCCATCGAGGCGGCGGCGCAGAAGGCCGCCGAGGGCGTGGACGTGCAGGCCGACCTCCAGGGCTCGGTCGAGTACAAGTCGCACCTCTGCCGCGTCTTCGCCCGGCGCGCGATCAGCGAAGCCGTCCGCCGGGCACGCGGGTAGCTCCGCGGGGTCCCCGACAGCGCACGGCGGCCACGGCCTCGACCGCATCGGGAGGGGGAGCGGCGCATGATCGCCGCCGTCGTGCTGGCGGCGGGGTTCGCCCGCCGCATGGGCCGGCCGAAGCTCCTGCTCACGCTGCGCGGCAAGTCCCTCGTGCGGCTGGCCGTGGAGGGCGTGGCCCCGCACGTGGAGGACATCGTCGTGGTGACCGGGCGCGACGACGCGGCGGTGAGGCAGGCGCTGGCCGACCTGCCCGTCCGCGTCGTCCCCAACCCCCGGCCCCACGAGGGCCAGGGCTCCTCGATCGCGGTCGGCGTGACCGCGCTGCCGCCCTGGACGCGGGCCGCGCTCATCGTGCTGGGGGACCAGCCGCGGCTGCCGGAGGCCGTGGTGCCGGCGCTGCTGGCGGCCTGGCGGCGCACCGGCAAGCCGGTGGTGGCGCCGGTGTACCGCGGCACCCGCGGCACGCCGGTGCTGTTCGCGGCCGAGGTGTTCCCCGAGCTCCGCGCGCTCGGCGGGGACGCGGGGGCCCGGGCGGTGGTCGAGGCCCGTCCGGACCGGGTGGAGCTGGTCGCGGTGGACGCGCCGGTGCCGGCCGACGTGGACACGCCCGAGGACTACGCGAGGCTTCATGTAGAATAGAAATTCGTGCGTCCCGAGATCGAGAAGATCCAGAAGGCGATGGAGGCCGCCGAGTACGTGACCGACGCCCCCGTCGCCACCGCCGTCCACCTCGCCCTGAGCCTCCAGAAGCCGCTCCTCATCGAGGGCCACGCCGGCGTCGGCAAGACCGAGGTGGCCAAGGTGATGGCCCGGGTGCTGGGCACCAACCTGATCCGCCTGCAGTGCTACGAGGGGCTCGACGCGGCGGCCACGCTCTACGAGTGGAACTACCAGAAGCAGCTGCTGCACATCCGGCTGGACGAGGCGGCGGGCACGCCGGTGGCCGAGAAGGAGCGGGAGATCTTCTCGGAGCCGTTCCTGCTGCGCCGGCCGCTCCTGCAGGCCATCACCCAGCCCGACCGCAGTCCGGTCCTGCTCGTGGACGAGATCGACCGGGCCGACGAGGAGCTGGAGGCCTTCATGCTCGAGGTCTTCTCGGACTGGCAGGTGACGATCCCCGAGATCGGGACCATCCGGGCCACCCACCCGCCGCACGTCATCCTGACCTCGAACCGGACCCGCGAGCTGTCCGACGCCCTGCGCCGGCGCTGCCTCTACCTCTGGATCGACTACCCGTCGTTCGACAAGGAGATCCGGATCGTCGAGCGCAAGGTCCCGGGCATCAACGCCCGGCTGGCCCGGGAGGTGGCGCGCTTCATGGAGACCCTGCGCCAGGTGCGGCTGGCCAAGGTGCCCGGCGTGGCCGAGACGCTGGACTGGGCGCAGGCCCTGGCCGCCCTGCACGCGGACCACCTGGACGAGGTCCTGGTCAGCGAGACGCTGGGGTGCGTGCTCAAGGACGCCGACGACATCAAGCGGTTCCGGGCCGAGCTGGCCCGCTCGGGCCTCACGCCCTTCCTGCCCGTCCAGCCGTAGTGCCGCGCGATCTGACCAGGGCCGTGCTGCGCTTCGCGGCCCTGCTCCGCCGCGAGGGCCTCCCGGTGACGCTGCCCCAGGCGACGGACGCCGTCCGGGCCCTCGATCACGTGGACGTCGCCGACCGCGACGAGATGCGCCTGGCCCTGCGCACGGTGCTCGTGACCCGCCCGGAGGAGCTGCCGGTCTTCGAGCGCTGCTTCGAGGCGTTCTGGCGGACGGCGGACCCGGGCGAGGCCGGGCCGGGGCCGATCCCGCTGCCGTCGGTGGAGGAGCCGCCGGCGCCGCCGGC
>JBBIIW010000053.1:0-11421 GCA_037446305.1 Candidatus Rokuibacteriota bacterium | reverse complement strand
GGCCGCCGGGGGCGCGCCGCTCGGGGCTCGCGCCCGGGCCGCGGCAGGCGCGGGCATGAGAATCGGCATCATCGGCGCCGGGAAGATCGGCGGGACGCTCGGCGAGCACTGGGTGCGGGCCGGGCACGAGGTGCTCCTCTCGTCGCGCCATCCCGAGAACCTCCGCGACCTCGCCGCCCGCCTGGGCCCCCGGGCCCGCGTCGGCACGCCGCGGGACGCGGCGGCCTTCGGCCCGGTGATCCTGATCTCCGTCCCGTACGGCGCGCTGCCGCAGGTCGGGCGCGACTACGCCGCCGAGATGCGGGGCAAGATCGTGCTCGAGACCGGCAACCCCTTCCCGGGCCGCGACGGCGCGATGGCCGAGGAGGCCCGGCGGAAGGGGACGGGCGTGGCCTCGGCGGAGTTCCTGCCCGGCGTGCGCCTGGTCCGGGCCTTCAACACCATCCCCTACTCCATCCTGCGCGGCCAGGCCAACCGGCCCGGAGAGCGCGTGGCCGTGCCGCTGGCGGGCGACGACCGGGAGGCCCTCGAGGTGGCCGCGCGGCTCGTCGAGGACGCGGGCTTCGAGCCCGTCGTCGTCGGCCCCCTGGCCCGCGCCCGGGAGTTCGATGCCGGCACGTCCGTCTTCGGTCAAGGACTCACCGCGCGGGAGCTGCGCCAGCGGCTCGGCCTCCGGTAGCGGCCGCCGGGCCACCGCTCACCCGAGCTGCTCCCGCACCAGGCGCGCGCCCTGGCTGAGGGCGCGGAGCTTGCCGAAGGCCGTCTCGCGGGGCAGGTACTTCATGCCGCAGTCGGGGGCCGGGATGAGGCGCTCGGGCGGCAGGTACTCGAGCGCGGCCCGGATCCGCGCCGCCACCTGCTCCGCCGTCTCCACGGCCGGATCGCCGAGGTCGAGGACCCCCAGGATGATCGTCTTGCCGGCCAGCTCGCGCAGCACGCCCAGGTCGAGCCGGGGCTGGGCCGCCTCGATGGAGATCTGCGCGGCGATGGTGTCGGCCAGCTGCGGCAGGAAGGCGTAGCCGGCCGGCTTCCCGGACTTCACCACGGCCGCGTAGCCGAAGCACAGGTGCACCGCGCACGGCACGGTGAGGCCGGCCAGCGCCCGGTTGATCGCCGGCACCGCGTACCGCCGGGCCGCCTCGGGGTCGTTGCGCAGCCACGGCTCGTCCAGCTGGATGACGTCGGCCCCGGCGGCCTGCAGGTCCCGGGCCTCGGCGTTCACGGCCTCGGCGAAGTCCATGGCCAGGGCTTCCGGATCGCGGTAGAAGTCGTCCTGAGCCTGCTGGGACAGCGTGAACGGCCCCGGCAGCGTGATCTTGGCCAGGCGATCGGTGTTCCGGCGCAGGAATTCCATGTCGCGGACCTCGACCGGCCGCACGCGGCGCACCCGCCCCACCACGCGCGGCACGATCGTTTCCCGGCCGGCCCGGTCGCGGACCAGCCCCGGGTTCTCGGCGTCGATGCCCTCCAGGGCCGTGGCGAACCGGTTGGAGTAGCTCTCGCGCCGGATCTCGCCGTCGGTCACGATGTCGATGCCCGCCCGCTCCATGGCCCGGATGGCGACGATGGTGGCGTCGTCCTGGGCCTGCTCGAGCAGCGGCTCCGGGATGCGCCACAGCGACCGCGCGCGGACCCGGGGCACGCCCCTGGCCAGTTCGGCGCGATCGATGAGCCAGTCCGGCTGGGGATAGCTCCCGACGACGGTGGTCAGCATGCGATCTCCTCCTCGCGCTCCCGTCAGGACGCCCGGAAGGCCGCGACCCTGCGCTCGAGCCGGCGCAGGAGCACCTCGTGCGCGCCCGTCATGCCGAGCACGAGGATGATGCCGGCGTACACGCCGGGGCTGTTGAGCAGCGTTCGATGCCGCGTGATCAGGAAGCCGAGCCCGTCGGCGGCGCCGAGCATCTCGGCCACGATCACCCCGACGATGACGAGCGCGCCCCCCAGGCGCAGCGCGGCGACCAGCGACGGCAGGCTCGCCGGCAGCGCGATGTAGAGGATGTGCTGCGCCCGCGTGGCGCCGAGGGCCCGGGCCGTCTCCGCCAGCCCCGGGCTCAGCGCGGCCACCCCGGCCGCCATCGTCAGCACGGTGGGGACGAAGGCGTAGATCGCCGCGAAGGCGATCTTCGACTCCGCGCCCAGGCCGAACCACACCATCATGACCGGGTACAGCACCACCAGCGGCACCGCGTAGGCGGCGCGGATGACGGGCAGCAGCACCCGGCGGGCCGGGCGGGCGGCCCCGATCAGCTGCCCGACCAGGATGCCGCCGCCGCAGGCGATGGCGTAGGCGACCACGATCTCGCCCAGCGTCGTGGGCAGGCTGCCGGCGTAGGCGGCCCGATCCGCGATCAGGGCCCCCACCGCCTCGCTGAGCGGCGGCACGAACAGCCGGGGCACCAGGCCCAGCCGGGGCAGCGCCTCCCACGCCGCCAGGATGGCCAGCGACAGCGCCGCTTGGCCGACCCTGACCGGCGAGACCTCGCGCCTCACGGCCGCTCGGCCCGGCGGATGTGCCGCCAGATCCGCTCCTTCAGGGCCCCGAACCGCTCGCTGGAGGTCATGGCGAACGTGCGCGGCCGGGGCAGGCTCACGTCCACGTCGTCCACGATGCGCCCGGGACGAGCGCTCAGCACGATGACGCGGTCGGCCAGGTAGACCGCCTCGTGCAGGCTGTGGGTGACGAACAGCACGGTCTTGCGGGTCTCCGACCAGATGCGGAGGAGCTCGTCGCCGAGGACCATGCGGGTCTGCTCGTCGAGCGAGGCGAAGGGCTCGTCCATGAGCAGGACGCCGGGATCCTGCACCAGGCCCCGGGCGATCGCGACCCGCTGCTTCATGCCCCCCGACAGCTGGTGCGGCAGGCGCTCCTCGAAGCCGGCCAGCCCCGTCAGCTCCAGCATGCGGGCGGCCGCCTGAAGCCGCTGAGGCTTCGCCACCCCCCGCAGCTTGAGCGGGAAGGCGACGTTCTCGATGGCCGACAGCCAGGGCAGCAGGTTCGCTTCCTGGAACACCATCCCGATCTTCCGGGGCATGGGGGCCGTGACCTCCTCGCCGTCGCAGAGGACGACGCCCCGGGAGGGCCGGCGGAGGCCGGCCGCCAGCGAGAGGAGGGTGGACTTCCCGCAGCCGCTGGGGCCGACCACGGAGACGAACTGGCCGTCCGGCACGTCGACGTCGATGTCGGCCAGGGCGGGCACCGCCACGCCGTCCACGGCGAAGGCGTGCGAGATGCCGCGGAGGGAGAGCACGGCCTTGCTCACGGCGCCTGCCGCCAGGCCCCCAGCCGGGCCTCGGCCGACCGCAGGGCCTCGTTGACGCCGACGGCGGCGGCGGCCACCACCGCCAGCGCCGCGTAGAGCTGCGGCATCTGGAGGTTCTCGCCCCAGGCCGCGATCCGGTAGCCGATGCCGTCGCGGGCGCCGTAGATCTCGCACAGCAGGACGGCCGTGATGTTGAAGATCATGCCCAGCCGCGCCGACTCGAGCAGGATGGGCGCCATGGCCGGCACGTAGATCTCGCGCACGATCTGCAGCCGGCCGGCCCCGTAGACGCGGGCCACCGTCAGCAGCTCCCGCGGCACCGACTCCACCGCCGCGATGCCGCCCATGATGACGACGAAGACCGTCGTGAAGACCCCGAACGCGATCTTCTGCGGGATGCTGACGCCGAAGACCAGGATGAAGACGGGGAGGAAGATCGACTTGGGGACGCCGAACAGGAAGTTCACGAGGGGCCGGAAGAGGGCCCCCACGAACGGCACTTCGGCCAGCAGGAACCCGATCCCGAGGCCGACCGGCACCGCGATCAGGAAGGCCGCCGCCACTTCCCAGCCGGTCACGGCCAGGCTGGTGAGCACCTCGGGGCGCCCGAGCAGCTCCACCAGCGCCGCCAGCACGACGCCGGGCGCCGGCGTCAGGGCGGCGTCGAGCCACCCCAGGCGCACCAGCCCCTCCCACAGCAGGACGAGGCCGAGGATGCCGGCGGCCACGATCACGCGCTCGTGGCGCCGCATGGCCGCGCTACGGGCGGGTCGGCTTGATCGGCATGTTCTCGAAGATCTCGGCCGCCGGCGCCATGTCCTTCACGCCGCTGGCCGCGGCCAGCTCGAGGGCCTTGACCACCGACTCCAGCCGGATCCGTCCGTCCGGCGAGAGCCGCAGGAACGTCTTCTCGAACTCCATCTTCGCGATCGGCGCCGGCAGCTCGTTGTTGGCCGCGATGGTCTTGATGGCCTCGTCGGGATGCTCCCGCATGTACTGCAGGGCGCCGTACAGCGCGTTGAGACCCCGCTGGACGAAGTCGCGCCGCTCCCTGAGGTTCTTCTCGGTGACCGCCCAGCCGCCGATGAGGTTCGGAGGCATGGCGGTCGCGAAGTCGATCAGCGTGCGCACCTTGCCGTCCGCGGTCACCTGGTAGCTGAGCGGCGAGTAGATGACGGCCGCGTCGAGGTTGTTGTTGAGGAGGTTCGGCACCAGCCCGCCGCCGCCCACCGCCACCCGCGAGAAGGTGACCCGGTGCTCGCTCTGGGCCCACAGCGCCAGCGTGTCGGTGCCGGAGCCGGCCGACGTGATGCCGACCTTCTTGCCGTCCAGCTGCTTCGGCGACGTGATGGGCGAGTCGGCCCTCACCCCCAGGATCCAGCCCGACCACTCGTCGCCGCTGCCGCCGACGATCTTGGTCAGCACCCCGCGCTTGCGGGCCGTCGCCACCAGGGGCACCGCCACCGTGCCCAGATCGGCCGAGCCGGCGGCGATCGCCTCGAACGTCTCCGCCCCGCCCCGATAGATGGTGATCTCCGCCCGCAGCCCTTCCTTCTCGAAGAGGCCCCTGTCCCTGGCCACCGTGGCCAGGATCGTCGGGAAGTAGGTCTTGGTCGGGCACCCGATCCGGATCACTTCCTGGGCGGTGACCGCGGTGGCCATCCCGACGGTCCCGGCGAGCAGCACGACCAGCTGCAGCGTCACGAGCATCGCTCTCATGCGTTCCCCCTCGTCGTCGCCGCCCCATCTCCGGACGGCGCCGCGGTACGGGATCGTAGCACGGCCCGCCGACCACCAGCGGCCCGGGGCGTCCCCGGCCGCCGGTTACTTCAGGTACTCGTTGGTGAAGACCTTGCTCACGTCGACCGGGCTGTCCATCAGCTGCATGTCGAGCAGGGCCTTCTGCATGCCCTCCCAGCCGGCCCGGGTGGAGTACCCGATCCCGTGCTGCCGGGTGTCGGGGGTCTCGGTGAGCGAGAGGACCGCCGGCAGCTTCAGCCGGGAATAGGTCGGGTCGGCGTTGGGGTTCGCCTTGAGGAACAGGCTCAGCGCCTCCTCGGGGTGGGCCTTGCTGTACGTCCAGCCCTTCACGAAGGCCCGGGTGAAGCGCCGCACCAGGTCCGGCTTCTCCTTGATCGTGTCCTCGTGGGTCAGGAGCGACGTCGAGTACATGGGCAGCCCCAGATCGGAGAAGAGCATCCAGCTCATCGGCATGCCCTTGGCCTCCAGCTGCAGTCCGTCGTTGAAGAAGAAGGCCACGCCGGCGTCGATGTTGCCGTTGGCGATGGAGGCGGCGATGGCCCGATCCGACGGGATCTCCTTGATCCTCTTGCGGTCGATCTTCTGGATGCGGGCGACGGCCTCCCACTGCTTGTCCACCACGCTCTTGATCTGGGTCCCCAGCCTCTTGCCGTACAGGTCCTCCAGCCGGGTCAGCGGCCTGGCCTTGGGGAAGATGATGGCCGACGGGCTCTTCTGCAGCACCACGGCCGTGGCCACCACCGGCAGGCCCTTGGCGTAGGCCATGAGGGCCTGGTCGGCCGTGGCGTAGCCGAAGTCGTTCGACTTGTTGCCCACCAGCTTGACCGTGACCGTGGAGCCCTCGCCGGCCAGGATCCGGACGTCGATCCCCTCTTCCCGGAAAAATCCCTTCTCGAGGGCCAGGTAGATCGGCGCGTGCTCGGAGCCGATCACCCAGTCCAGACGCAGGGTCACGCTGTCCGCCGCCCGGGCCCCGCCGGCCATCACCGTCACCGCCAGCGTCACCGCCAGGAACGCCACTAGGACACCCTTCATCCGCATGACATCCTCCTCACATGGTCTCCGGCGTGGCCGCCTCGACCGACGGCTGCCAGGACAGGACGTACCGCTCGACCAGCGCCACCAGCAGGAACAGCGCGATGCCGACCAGGCTCAGCAGCAGCAGGCCCGCGAACATGACCCGGGTCTCCAGCGTGATGTTGGCGTAGTTCACCACGTAGCCGAGTCCGACGTCGGAGGCGATGAACTCGCCGACGACGGCTCCCACCACGGCCAGGGTCATGGAGATCTTGGCGGCGGCGAAGATGTAGGGGAGCGCCCAGGGCAGGCTGATCTTGAAGAAGATCTCCCACCACGACGCGCCCAGGGACCGCATGAACTGCACCAGCTCGGGCTCGACGGAGTTCAGGCCCCTCGCGGTGTTGATCACGATCGGGAAGAACGCGATCAGGGCGGCGATGACCACCTTGGGCAGCAGTCCGACGCCGAACCAGATGAGGAACAGCGGCGCCAGCGCGATCTTCGGCACCACCTGGGCCGTCACCAGGAAGGGGTACGTGATCTCGTTGATCCACCGGGAGTACGCGATGCCCACCGCGATCACGAAGCCGCCGACGGCCGCCACCCCGAACCCGACCAGGATGGCGATGACCGTGGGCCAGGTGTGCTCGAGCAGGTAGGCCCGCTGCGCCCACATGGTGACGAACGTGGCGCTCGGCGTGGGGAGGATGACCTCCTTGAACCCGAAGACGTGGACGGCCAGCTCCCAGGCAGCGAAGAAGCTGACGAAGACCAGGATCTGTCCCAGGATGCCGCCCAGCCGGCGCGCCGACGTCCTCATCGCAGCTTGCCCCGGATGTGCTCGACCAGCTCGGTGAACTCGCGCTCGGCCCGCAGCGCCTCGGTGCGGGGCCGGGGGAACGGGATGTCGAGGATCTCCAGCACCCGGCCCGGCCGGGCGCTGAGGACGACCACCCGCTCGGAGAGCAGCACGGCCTCGGAGATCGAGTGGGTGATGAACAGGATGGTGTTCTCGATGTGGGACCAGATCTTGAGCAGCTCGCCCTGCAGCACCTCGCGGGTGATCTCGTCCAGCGCGGCGAAGGGCTCGTCCATCAGCAGGATACGCGGGCGGAACACCAGCGCGCGGGACAGCGCGACCCGCTGCTGCATGCCGCCGGACAGCTCGTGGGGCAGCCGGTCCTCGAACCCCGTGAGCCCGGTGATCCCGAGCCATCGCCGGGCCTCGGCCGCCCGCACCGGTCGGGGCACCGTCTTCTGCACGATCTCGGACGCCAGGACGACATTGTCCAGCGCCGTCCGCCAGGGCAGCAGCAGCGGGCGCTGGAACACGAACCCGACCTGGCCCTCGAGCCGGAGGGTCTCCAGGGGGGCGCCGTCGAGCAGGACCCGGCCCCGCGACGGCCGCAGGATCCCGGACACGACCTTCAGGAGCGTCGTCTTGCCGCAGCCCGAGGGCCCGACCACGCTGACGAACGAGCGCGGAGGTACCTCCAGATCCAGGCCCTCCAGGGCCGTCACCCAGCCAGCGCGCGTCCGGTACCGGACGTCCAGGCCCTGGATCGAAATGTGCGGCGCGTTCGGCACGGCGGGCGTCAGGACACGACGATCAGCTGGTCGGTATCGGTGGCGTCGGAGAGCAGCCGGCAGCCGTCCGGGGTCACCGCCACCATGTCCTTGAGCTGGAGCCCGAACCCCATCCCGGCGCCGTAGACGAGCGGCTCGACCCCGAGCACCATGCCCGCCTCCAGGCGGCTGTCGGCGTACTTGCCCAGGTACGGCTCCTCGTGCAGGTGCAGGCCGATCCCGTGCCCCACGAACGAGATCGGGGCCAGGCCCAGCTCGCCGAACTTCTTCAGGAACGCCTCGTAGATGGCCCGGGTGCTGGCGCCCGGCCGGATCATGCTCAGCACGATGCGCTTGCACTCGACGAGGTTGCGCCAGATCTCGACCGCCCGGGCCGGGGCCTCCTGCACCACGGCGGTGCGGCAGACCCCGGCGTGGTAGCCGCCGATGACGGGGAAGATCTCGACCCGGCAGAGGTCGCCGCGCCTGAGCACGCGGTGGCTCGGGCCGACGTTGGGGTACTCGCTCCGCTCGCCGGTGGCGACGATCATGAGCTTGAAGTGCTCGGCTCCCCGCGCGTAGACGCCTCGGGTCAGCGCGCCGGCCAGATCCATCTCGGTCATCCCGGCCCGCACGGCGGCGAAGGCCTCGGCGATGGATTCGTCCGCGATCCGGGACAGCCGGCCCAGCAGCGCGATCTCCTCGGGCGTCTTGCGCTGGCGCAGGCGGTCGTAGAGCTTCTCGGCCGCCTGGAAGCGCGCCCGCGGCAGCAGCTCGGTCAGGTGCGCGTGATCGCCGGCCGGGAGGTAGTCCATCTCGATCCCGATGGTGCCCTGGCCCACCCCCAGGTCCTCGAGCAGCCGGGCCAGCACGGTCATGGGGCGGTCCGTGAACTCTCCCCACACCCGGATCTCGACGCCGGGCAGCCGGCTGCGCACGGTCGTGGCCTCCATGTCCACGGCCAGCACCCCGGTGCCGCCGCCCCGGGTGACGACGGCGGCCGCGTGGCGCCAGCGCATCAGCGGCTGCGTGGGGACCACGAAGCCCGTGGTGTAGGCGAAGTTCTCGGGCGAGATGGCCACGAGCGCGTCCAGCCCGGCCCGCGCCATCGCCTCGCGCTGCCGCTCGATGACGGCGGTCCTCATGTCCTAGTCCCCCGCGTCGGGCCCCTCGGTCACCCGACGTCGCAGCGTGTCCACCGACGCCCCGGCCAGGCCCATCCGGACCAGGGTCAGTCCCTCCGCGCGATAGTCCCGCCCCTGCGCGAGGGAGGCCAGGGTGATGAGGCTGTCGATGGCGGGCGTGGGCACCCCCGCCACCGCGCCCAGCTCGCGCATCGGCACCAGGCCGAAGCCCACGTCCTCGTGCAGGTAGCGGTGATCCAGCGAGGCCGGCGCCCTGATGGTCCGGTTCGGCCCGCTCTCCTGCATGGCACGATGCACGGACCGGCTCCGGCGCGCGTCCTCCGTCGTCAGCCCGGCCTCGCAGAAGTAGTCGATGAAGGCCGGCAGCCCGAGGCCCAGCGTGCGGGCCACTGCCAGACGCTCGGCGTCCACCGCCTCGATCACCCGGGCCACCGCCGGGGTGATGGCCTCCCGGTAGAAGAGGAAGCTCCCGCCGGTGTGCTCCACCCACCCGGCATTGAGCAGCATGCCCGCCGGGTGGATCACGGCGTTGATGTTCATCAGCCCCGTCTCGAGCACGCTGGCGGCCGGTAGCAGGTTCGGCCACAAGGGCTGGAGGCGCTCGTAGAGCTCGGCCGTCCGCACGGCCGGCAGCGCCGCGAACCGCAGCCGGCCGGTCTCCCGGTAGATCGCCACCGTGGCCGGCCCCTCCATCCGGCAGATGTAGGTGAGCGTGACGGTCTCGCCCAGCGCCGGCAGCCGGCCGCCGGCCTTCCGGAGCGCGGCGGCGAAGTGCAGGCTGCCACCGGTGTGGCCCGGGTTCAGCATGACGATCGTGTCCCGGCGGAGCAGCGGCGCCAGCGCCCGCGCGTAGTCCTCGTGGGCGACCGCCGGCACGACCAGCACCACGAGGTCCGCGCCCTCGACCGCCTCCCGGAGGTCCGTCGTGACCAGGGCCGGGGCCGCCGTCCCCTTCCGCGCCCCGGTCAGCGTGATACCCCCGCGCAGCGGCTCCAGGCGCTCGGCCCGGCGGCTCTGCAGCCGCACCTCGCAGCCCTGCAGGGTGAGATCGGCGGCGACCGCCGCGCCGCCGTGCCCGGCGCCCAGGACGGCGACCGTCCGGATGGCCGTCACGCCGCCGTCACCGTGTAGCGGCTCACCTTCCCCGGATCGACGTCGATGCCGAAGCCGGGGCCGTCGGGGACGGCGATGGCTCCGTCCGCGAAGTCGAACGCCCGCGCGATGAGATCGTCCCGGTAGTAGATCCCGGCCAGCTGTCCCCGCAGGGCCTCGGCCGGGGTGGAGACGGGCACGACGCAGGAGAGCGTCACCGCCGGCGCCGCCGCCGCCAGGTGGATGTTGGCCAGGTTCCCGACCCCGGTCTCGACCGACCCGTTGACGTTGCAGGCCAGTCCCGCCGCCCGCGCCACGGCCGCCACCTCCAGCGCCCGGTACAACCCGCCGGGCTTCGTCGTGTAGATCGAGATGATGTCGGCCGCGCGCCGCTCGATGATCTCCAGGACGTCGTGGGCCGTCCAGGCGCTCTCGTCGGCCATCACCGGCGTGGCGATGGCGCGGGCGACCTCGGCCAGACGCGCGATCCCCTCCACCGGCTGCTCGGCGTACTTCAGCCGGTAGCGCTCCATGGCCTGGATGGTGCGGATGGCCTCGCGAGGGGTCGGATAGCCCTGATTCGCGTCCACGCACAGGTCCACGTCCGGCCCGACCACCTCGCGGATCCGGCGCACCATCTCGACATCGCGGGCCGGATCCACGCCGACCTTGATCTTGATCGTCCGGATGCCTTCGGCCACGACCTGGCGGCATTCGGGGATCGCCTCCTCGACGGGCAGCAGGCCGATCGAGTGCGTCACCGGCACGCGATCGCGCACCCGGCCGCCGAGCAGCGCCCACACCGGCAGCCCCAGGGCGCGCCCGGCCAGATCGTAGGCCGCCATCTCCAGCGCCGCCTTGGCGTAGGGATACCCCTTGATGGCCCCGTCCATGCGCCGGTGGAGCTCGGCGGCGTTGACCGCCTCGACGCCCAGCACCGCCGGGGCGAGATACTGGTGCACGACCAGCGCCGTGGTTCCGGGCGTCTCACCGAAGTACCGGCCCCAGTCACCGCCCCAGTCCTTCAGCGCCGGCGCCTCCCCCCAGCCCACGGTGCCGTCGTCACCGGTGAGCCGCACCAGCACGTAGCCGCCGATGGGCTCGGTGAGCCCGGTCCACCGGTGCACGCGGCGGGTCGGCAGTGCCACGTGCACGGTCTCGACGCTCTTGATCGTCACCATCGCGCGGCGAGCTCGACCGCCAGCCGGCGGGCCTCGGCGTCCCCGACGGCCAGCAGCACCACCACGTCCAGGCCGGCCGCCTGGAAGTCGCGCAGCCGGGCGCGACAGTCCTCGATGGTGCCGGCCACGGCATGCGCGGCGATGACGTCGTCGGGCACCAGCCGGAGCGCGGTGTCCCAGTCGCCCCGGGCGGCCGCATCGGCCACCGCGGCCCGGTCCACCCGGACGCCCGACATCTCGAGGTTCTCGGCGATGTGCTGAGCCAGGTCCAGGTTCGAGCGACCCGAGAAGAGCATGAGCCGCTTCTGCGGTGCCCGCGACAGCGCGCGGCCGACCTCGAGCTCGCCCGGGGGCCTCATCGGCTCGAGGCCGGGCAGTGTCTGCTCAATCGTC
>JBBIIW010000052.1:0-11597 GCA_037446305.1 Candidatus Rokuibacteriota bacterium | reverse complement strand
CCGCCGACGACATGGGGGATGGCGCGCGCAAGGTCGTCGAGCTGGCGCGGGGCGCGCGGTGATCCCTCGACCCGGCCGGCGTCATCGGGGCGGGGCCGGGCGGGGGTCGCTCGACCACGCGGGCGGTCCCGCCGGGGCTTGCGCGCTCCCATGAGCATTCTGGTGGATCGGGGCACGCGGGTGGTGGTGCAGGGGATCACCGGCCGCGAGGGAGCCTTTCACGCCGCCCGCTGCCGCGAGTACGGCACCACCGTGGTCGGCGGGGTCACGCCGGGCAAGGGCGGGACGACGCACGAGGGCTTCCCGGTGTGGAACACGGTCGAGGAGGCGGTGCGCCGGGAGGGCGCCAACTGCGCCCTGATCTTCGTGCCGCCGCCGGCGGCCGCCGACGCCATCATGGAGGCCGCGGCGGCCGGCGTCCCGCTGATCGTCTGCATCACGGAGGGCATTCCCGTCGCCGACATGGTCCGCGCCCGGCACTTCGTCGCCGGGACCGGCAGCCGGCTGGTCGGCCCGAACTGCCCGGGCGTCATCACGCCGGGCCAGGCCAAGGTGGGGATCATGCCCGGCCACATCCACCAGCCGGGTCCGGTGGGCGTGGTGTCCCGCAGCGGCACCCTGACCTACGAGGTCGTGGGCCAGCTGACCGGCCGCGGCATCGGCCAGTCCTCGTGCGTGGGCATCGGCGGCGACCCGGTGAACGGCACCTCCTTCGTGGACGTGCTGCGGCTCTTCAACGAGGACCGGGAGACGCGGGCCATCATGATGATCGGCGAGATCGGCGGCACCGCGGAGGAGGAGGCGGCGGCCTTCATCAAGGCCCACGTCAGGAAGCCGGTGGTGGCGTTCATCTGCGGGCAGACGGCGCCCCCGGGGCGCCGCATGGGCCACGCCGGGGCCATCATCGCCGGCGGCCAGGGCACGGCGGCCGAGAAGATGCGGGCCCTGGAGGCCGCCGGGGCCGTGCTGGTGAAGAGCCCCGCCGACATGGGCGCCACCGTGGCGCGGACGATCGGGCGATGAGCGCGCTGCAGCAGACGCTGGCGATCGTCAAGCCCGACGCGGTGGCCAAGGGCGTGGTGGGGAAGATCCTGACCCGCATCGAGGAGGCGGGGTTCAAGATCCTGGCCGCCAAGCTCGTCCACCTGACCGACGCCCAGGCGCGGGGCTTCTACATCGTCCACCGCGACCGCCCCTTCTACGGCAGCCTGGCCGCCTTCATGACCCAGGGGCCGTGCCTGGTCCTGGTGCTGGAAGCGGAGGGCGCCATCCAGCGCTGGCGCGACCTCATGGGCGCCACCAACCCCGCCCACGCCGCGCCCGGCACCATCCGCAGGGAGTTCGCCTCCTCCATCGAGGCCAACGCCGTGCACGGCTCCGACTCGCCGGAGTCGGCCGCCTTCGAGATCGCCTACTTCTTCAGCGCCCTCGAGATCCATCGCCGCTGAGGACCGGTTCGGGGCCACGCTGGGTGAGGGCGAGCGGTGGTCCACCCTGGCCGCCGTCGCCTTCGCCGTGGTGGGGCTCTCGCTGCTGGCCGTCGTGCTGGCCATCAGGGACGGCGAGCCGCGCTGGCTGTTCCTGGGCCTGCCCTTCACGCTGGCGCTGGCCGTGATGGCGCGCTACGCGCCCTCGGGCTACCGGCTGGCGGCCGATGGCGTGCACGTGGAGCGGCGGGCGCGGCCGGCCGTCATTCCCTACCGGACGATCCGGGCCGTGGACCGGGCGCCGCGGCAGCTGGCGGGCATCAGCCTGCTCGGGTCCCGGGGCATCTTCGGCCGGTTCGGCACCTTCTGGAACCCGCGCCTGGGCTTCTACCGGCTGTACCTCACCAACCGCACGAGCATCGTCTGGCTGGCGACCAGCACCGGCTGGGTGGGACTGTCTCCCGATCGCCCCGACGAGTTCGTCGAGCGGCTCCGGCAGCGGCTGCCCTGAGGCGCCCGGCGCCGGCGGGGCGTCGACGCGCCCGCCGGCCCCGCGCTGCGGGCCCGGCCCTCACCGCGGCGGGCCCAGGAGGCGGGCGGGCAGCCACAGGGCGAGGTCGGGGACCAGGAAGAGGATCACCTCGGCCAGGACCATCAGCAGCACGAAGGGCGTGGCGCCCACCGCGATGTCCCGCATCCGGCTGCCCCGGGCCACCCCCTGGATCACGAAGAGGTTGATCCCCACCGGCGGCGTGATGAAGCCCATCTCCAGCCAGACGATCATGACGACCCCGAACCAGATCGGGTCGTAGCCCAGGCCGGTCACCAGGGGGAAGAGGATCGGCAGCAGGATGATCATCACCGACAGCTCCTCCATGGCATAGGCCACCGCCACCAGGAAGAGGAAGACGAGGCCCAGGACCGCCCAGCCCGGCAGGTCGAGGCCGGTGACGAGGCCCAGCAGCGCGCCGGGGGCGCCGAGCAGGGCGATCACGTGGGAGAAGACCGAGGCGAAGATGATGATCAGCATCACCATCGAGGTGGTGCGGACCGTCTCGTGGAACGCCCGGATCAGCCCCGGCCACGAGAGGCTCCGGGCCAGGCCGGCCAGGACCAGGCTGGCGCCGGCGCCGAGGGCGGCGGCCTCGGTCGGGGTCACCACCCCCGCGTACATGGAGCCGAGGACGACCACGATCAGCAGCCCGACCGGCCCCACCTCGGTCAGCGACCGGAGCTTCTCGCGGAGCGGGACGTCGCTCTCGGCGAGGCGGGGGGCCGCGGAGGGCCGCAGCATCGCGTAGATGATGATCCAGGCGGTGAACAGGGCGGCCATCATCAGACCGGGGACGATGCCCGCGATGTAGAGCTGACCGACCGAGGTCTCGGTCATGACGCCGTAGATGATCATCGGGATGGACGGCGGGATGAGGATGCCGATCGTGCCGCCGGCGGCCAGGGAGCCGTAGATCAGGGGGCGCGCATAGCCCCGCCGCTCCATCTCGGGGATGGCGATCATGCCGATGGTGGCGGAGGTGGCCACGCTGGAGCCGGACACGGCCGCGAAGATGGCGCAGGCCACCACGCTGGCCACGGCCAGGCCCCCGGGGAGGAACCCCGTCCAGCGGGCCACCGCGGCGTACAGCGAGCGGCCGATCCCCGAGTGCAGCAGGATGGCGCTCATGAAGATGAAAAGCGGAACGGCCACGAAGGAGAAGGCGGTGGCGTTGGACCAGGCCACCGAGCCGACGACGCCCAGGCCCACGCTCCAGCCCTTGAGAACGACGAGGCCGACCAGCCCGACCAGGCCCAGCGCCAGGGCGATCTCCAGCCCGGCGGCGAAGAGGAGGAAGAGCAGGGCGACCAGCAGGCCGCCCAGGAGGGTCTCGCTCACCCCTCACGCTCCGGCGCCACCTCGTCCGGGTGCCCGCCGGCCAGCTGCTGGATCTGCCGTCCCAGCGCCGCCAGCATGCCGAGGCCCAGCAGCGCCAGCCCGGCGGGGATGAGCGCCATGGGGACCCAGATGGGGTAGAGCATGACGGTGGACACGCGGGCGTGGCGGTAGGCGGTCATCACCGACTCCGTCGTGGTCCACGTCACCACCGCCAGGAAGGCGACGCCGACGAGCAGGGTGGCCAGCCGCAGCCAGGCCCGGACGACGCCGGGCAGGTGGGTGGTGAGGAGGTCCACGCGGATGTGGCCGCCGACCTGGAACGTGTAGGCCAGGCCGCCGAAGATCACCAGGACCTGAAGAAAGCTGGCGATCTCGTCGACGAAGAGCTGGGGCTCGTCGAGGAAGTAGCGCATGAGGACGTCGAAGACGACCAGCCCCGTGATCAGCAGGGTGGCCAGGCCGCCCAGCAGGGAGGCCGTCCTCGACGTCCAGGCGAGCGCCGCCCCGACCCGCCGGAGGCCGCGCGCCACCGGGGCTCAGGAGGCGCGGCCCAGCGCCTTCAGCGCCAGCTCGAGCGCCTGCTGGCCGGCCGCGCCCGTCCGGCGGGCCCAGGTCTTCCAGGCCGCCTGGGCCTGCTCGCGGGCCCGGGCCAGCTCCTCGCGCGGCGGGTCGATCACCTGCATGCCCAGCTCCTGCGCGCGTGCCCGCGCCCGCGCATCCCACGCCGCCGCGTCTTCCCACTCCTTGTCCTCGAAGCGGACGGCCTTCAGCGCGTCCAGCACCACGCGCTGCAGGTCGGGGGGCAGCGCGTCCCAGGCCTTCTGGTTCACGGCCAGCCACTCCAGCGAGGCGCCGGAGAAGTACCAGTAGTTGAGGTACTTCGCGACCTCGAAGAACTTCATGGGCTCGGCGTTGGTCGCCGACGTCACCGCGCCGTCCACCACCCCGCGCTGGAGCGCCGTGTAGACCTCCCCGAAGGGGATCGAGACGGGCGCCCCGCCCAGGACCCGGACCATGTCGGCCGACTCCGCCCCGTACACCCGCAGCTTCTTGCCCTTCCAGTCGGCCAGCGTCCGCACCGGCGCGTTGGAGAAGAGCTGCTGCGAGGGCCAGGCGTGGACCGTCAGCATCTTGAGGCCCACCCTGGCCATGCGCTCGGCGTAGAACGGGCGGAGCTTCTCGGCCGCCTGCCGGTGCTGCTCGAGGCTGCCGGTCATGAACGGCAGCTCCAGGACCCCCATCTCCAGCATGAGGTCGGTCAGGTAGGCGGCCAGGACGGGGGCGATCTCGGCCCGCCCGTCCACGACGGCCGGGATCAGCTCGGGGCCCGGGTAGAGCGAGGAGGCGGGGTGCACCCGGATCTCCATGCGGCCGCTCGAGAGCTCCTTCACCTTGCCGGCGAAGGCCTGGAGGTTCTTGGTGTGGTAGTAGGTGGGGGCCGCCACGTGGGGGAGATTCCACACCACCGTGCCCTGGGCGCCGGCGGGGGCCGGCGCGACGCGCGGCCCGGTGACGACCGCGGCCAGCAGGACGAGGGCGAGGCAGATCGCGAAGCGCTTCATGGCTCCTCCTCGGGTCTCAGATCGGCTGCACGAGCCGGGTGACGATCGTCGGCAGGGCCGCCTCGGCCTTGCGCCGCTGGTCGTCCGCCGTCTCGCCACCCTGCCGGTGGGGAACGACGACCAGCTCCAGGTCCGGCACTCCCTGGAGCCGGGCCTGGGTCCGCGCCGCGGCCTCGAAGTTGTCCCAGACGATCGTCACGGTGTGCAGGCCCCGCTTCTCCAGCGCCGCCGCGTCGAGCACACTGCCCGACGTGCAGGAGCCTCAGAGGCCGACGCCGACGACGGCCACCTCGGCGCCGGCCACGGCCTCGTCGATGAGGGGAGCCGGGGCGGGCGCCGTCCCGGAGGGCTTCACCAGGCGCGTGACCCGAGCGCCGGCGCGCTCGGTCAGGAGGCGCTCCAGGTGCGTGGTGAACGGCACGTCCAGATTGTCGTCCACCAGCGCCACCCGCGCGCCCTGCAGCCCGTTCGGCCGGCGCTTGGGCGGTCGGGGTGGCGCGGTGGCCGGCCAGACGGGGCTCAGGAACTCGATCGGCATGGGGCTGCTCCGTCGCGGCGCGGGCGGCGGACCGGCCGGGTCACGGCGAAGCCGCCGAACCCGCCCCAGCCGGGCAGGACGGCGGCGAAGTAGCTGCGTCCGCCCGCCACCACGATGTGGATGTCCTCCGGGCGGGCGGTGACCGGGACCCGGGTGGTCGGGTTGTCGAGGTCGTAGCGCACGGGGTACCGCCCGGCGTCCCGCTCCATCCGGCGGAACTGCTCGTGGACGACGCCGCAGGCTCGCACCTCCGCCAGCGACCGCCGCGCGTGCTCCCACAGGTAGCGCCGCACGTCGTCCTTGCTCCACCCCCGCCGGGCGAACTCCTCGGCGTTCAGCGGGTTCAGCACCACCAGGGTCTGCCCGAGGACGTGGACGTTGTTGTTGCCGAGGGAGCAGAGGGAGTCGGTGAGCACGTGCAGCATCTCCTCGGGCGTGCCGTAGCAGAAGACCGAGTGGGGCCCCTCGCAGGCGAAGACGGTGACGGCGTCCGAGCCTTCGGGGCAGCCGCGGTCCACGTGCAGCGGGCGCCAGGGGCTGTCCTCCTCCTCCTCGGCGATGCAGAATGCGTACTCTCCGGGATGGGAGAGGGTGGCCTTGTCGGTGTCCCCCGGCACGGCGCCGCCGAGATTCCACAGGGCCAGGCGGACCGCCCGCCCCACGGCGCCGTTGGCGCGGTACCCGTTGCCGAAGACCCCGTCCCGCGCGTTGAAGCCGAGCTCCCGGGCGATCGGGCCGTTCACGATCGCCAGCGAGACGCACATGTGGGTGGTCTGCAGGACGCCGTTGAGGTTGTGCGCGGGGTCCATCATGGCCTCGACGGCGGCGAGGACGACCGGGAAGTGCTCGGGGAGACAGCCGCCCATGACCGCGTTGATGGCGAGCTTCTCGATGGTCGCCTCGCCGCCCCGGGGCGGCACCGGGCCCAGGCTCTCCTGGGGATCCCGTCCGACGTGCTCGATGAGGGCCTCGACCCGGCGTCGGGTCGGCAGCACGACCGGCAGGCCGTCCGTCCAGTGGCGCTCGTAGAACAGCTCGATCGCCTCGTCGTAGTCCGCGGCGCTGAGCAGCTCGGACACGAGATTCATGGCCGCCTAGCCTACGGCGAGAGCGGCGAGGCGCGCAACCCGCGCGCGGAGCCCCTCGGGGAGGCGTATCGTGGTCTCGGGACCGAGCGGCCGCCGCCGCCCGGCGGCGGCATGAGGAGTGAGGTATGGAGGCAGAGATCGGGGCTGCGGCCGGCCGGATCTGGCACCGGCTGGCCGAGAAGGGTGAGACGACCGTGGCCAGGCTGAAACAGGATCTCGAGCTTCCCGAACCTGTCCTGCTCATGGCCCTCGGCTGGCTGGCCCGGGAGGGGAAGATCGATCTGAGTCGTGATCGGCGCGTGCTGAAGATCGCCCTGCGACCGGGCCCGGCCGGGTAGGCCGGCGCGACGGGCCCGCCCCGGCCCGGCGCCCGCCGGCGTCCGCTACAATACGCCGGTGCCCGCAGAGCACGGTCCCGCGCGGTTCGCGCCGCTCGAGGGGCTCCCCGCCCGGGCGGCCCCGTGAGCAGCGCCGCGCCGGGGGCCGAGGGCTTCAACGCGGCGGTCTTCTTCGTGGACCGTCACCTGGCCGAGGGGCGAGGGCCGTGCCCCGCCTTCCGGTACCAGGGCCGCACCATCACCTACGCCGAGCTGGCCGAGCAGGTGAACCGGGCGGGCAACGTGCTGGCCGGCCTGGGCGTCGAGGCCGAGAACCGGGTGCTCCTGGTCCTCGACGATTCGCCGGCCTTCGCCGCCGTGTTCTGGGCGGCCGCCAAGCTCGGGGCGGTGGCCGTGCCGGTGAACACCCTCCTGCAGCCCGAGGAGTACGCGTTTCTCCTCGCCGACAGCCGGGCGAAGGTCGCGGTGGTGGAGCCCGAGGTGGCCGGGCGCATCCTGGCCGTCCGGCACCGGAGCCCGTGGCTGCGCGCGGTGCTGGTGCCGGGCAGCGTGGCGCCTGGCGGCGGGCTCGCGCTCGACCCGCTGCTGGCCAAGGCCGATCCGGTCCTGACCGCCGCGCCCACCGGGTCCGAGGACATCATGTACTGGGGCTACACCTCGGGGTCCACCGGCCGCCCCAAGGCCGCCCTGCACGCGCACGGGCACTTCCTGGCCGCCGCCGACCTGGTCGGCGTCGGCGTCTTCGGCCTCGGGCCGGACGACCTGACGTTCTCGGTCTCCCGCATGTCGTTCGCCTTCGGCCTGGGCAACACCCTGTACTTCCCCCAGCGCGTCGGCGGCGCCGCGCTGCTGGTGCCCGGGCGCCTGGATCCCGAGCGGATCGTCGAGATCGTGGCCGCCGAGCGGCCCACGGTGCTGTTCGCGGTCGCCACCGTCTACGCGCGCCTGCTCCACGTCCCCGGCGCGGACCGCCGGCACCTCGCCTCGCTGCGGCTCTGCGTCTCCTCCGGGGAGGCCCTGCCCCCGGCGGTCTTCGACGCCTTCCAGGCGCGCTTCGGGCACGAGCTGGTGGACGTGGTGGGCTCCACGGAGGCGCTCCACGACTTCATCGCCAACCGCCCCGGGGCGGTGCGCCGGGGCTCGGCCGGCCGGCTCGTGCCCGGATTCGAGGCCCGCCTGGTCGACGACGACGGCCATCCGGTGCCGCCGGGCACCGTCGGTCACCTCCTGATCAAGGGCCCGACGACCTCGCCCGGCTACTGGAACCGGCCGGAGCGCACGCGGGCGACCATGCTGGGGGAGTGGCTCCGCACGGGGGACATGTTCTGGCAGGACGAGGACGGCTACTTCTACTTCGCGGGCCGGGCCGACGACCTGCTGAAGGTGGGCGGGCGATGGGTGGCGCCGGCCGAGGTGGAGGCCGCCCTGGTGGCCCATCCGGCCGTGGCCGAGGCCGGCGTGGTGGGGCGGGCGGATCCGGACGGGCTGGTGCGCCCGCACGCCTTCGTGGTCCTGGCCGCCGGCGCGGCGGCGGGGCCCGACCTGGAGGCCGAGCTGCGGGCCTTCGTCCGCGACCGCCTGCCGTCCTACAAGGTGCCGGCGCGCATCGAGGTGGTGAGCGAGCTGCCCCGGACGGCGACGGGGAAGCTCCAGCGCTTCCGCCTGCGCGGCTGATGCGGGTGGTGGTGGAGCGGCTGAGCAAGACCTACGTGGACCGCCGCGGGCAGGCGGTGCCGGCGCTCCGCGACGTGAGCCTCACCGTCGCGTCCGAGGAGTTCCTGGCGCTGCTCGGCCCGTCCGGGTGCGGCAAGTCCACGCTCCTGGGCGTGGTGGCCGGCCTGACGCCGGCCACGTCGGGCGCCGTGTACTTCGAGGGGGAGCCCGCGGGGCGCCCGCTCACGGCCATGGTGTTCCAGGAGTTCGCGCTCTTCCCCTGGCGCACCGTGCAGGGCAACGTCGAGTTCGGGCTGGAGGAGCTGGGCGTGGCCCGCGCCGAGCGCCGCCGCCGGGCCGCCGCGTTCCTCGAGCTCATGGGGCTGGCCGGCTTCGAGGACCGCTACCCGCACCAGCTCTCCGGCGGCATGCGGCAGCGGGTGGGCATCGCGCGGGCGCTGGCCGTGGATCCGGCGGTGCTCCTGATGGACGAGCCCTTCTCGGCGCTCGACGCCCAGACCCGGCAGCTCATGCAGGAGGAGCTGCTGGCCATCTGGGAGCGAACCCGCCAGACGATCCTCTACGTCACCCACAACATCCAGGAGGCGGTCTACATGGCCGACCGGGTGGTGGTCCTCTCCCGCCGGCCGGGGCGCGTGCTGGCCGAGATCGCCGTCCCGCTCGAGCGCCCGCGCACGGAGGCGATGCTGGGCGCCGGGGCCTTCCTGGAGACCACCGAGCGGATCTGGACGCTGATCAAGGACCAGGCCCGCGCCGCCCTCGTGGAGTGATGCGCCTGCCGGTTCCCGACCGCACCCGCTTCCTCCGGCGCCCGGAGCATCGGGCGCTGCGCGTGCTGGGCGTCCTGGGCCTGGTCGGGCTCTGGGAGGGGCTGGCCCGGCTGGGCCTGGTCCCGGTGCTGTTCCTGCCCTCGCCCGTCGGGGTGCTGCAGGAGGGGTGGACCATGCTGCGCACGGGCGAGCTGCTCGGGCATCTCGGCGCCAGCCTGGAACGCCTCCTGCTGGGCTTCCTGATCGGCGCCGGGCTGGGGGTGGCCGCCGGCGTGCTGGTCGGCTTCTTCGCCGTGGCGGAGGCGGTCGGCGCGCCGCTGATCGCCGCCACCTTCCCCATCCCCAAGATCGCCCTGCTGCCCCTGCTCATCCTGTGGCTGGGGCTCGGCGAGGCGTCGAAGGTGGCCGTCATCGCGCTGGGGGTCTTCTTCCCGACGGCCATCAACACCCACGCCGGGGTCCGGCAGGCCGACCCGGCGCTCGTCCGCGCCGCCGTCGCCTTCGGCAGCCGCCGGTGGAGCGTGATCCGGAAGGTCATCCTGCCCTCCGCCCTGCCCACCATCCTGGCCGGCCTCCGGCTGGGCGCCGGCACGGCGCTGCTGCTCCTGGTCGCCGCCGAGATGATCGCGGTGGAGTCGGGGATCGGCTTCCTGGTCCTGCACGCCGGCAACATCATGGCGACCACGAAGCTGATGGTGGGCATCGTCCTCCTCTCCCTGCTGGGGGTCCTGTCCCACTGGGGGCTGGGGCGTCTGGAGCGGGCGCTCATCCGGTGGCGATGACGTGGCGCGGCCGGGCGCGATCCGTGGTATCACAGCCCCGCATCCTCGTGCAGGCCCGGGCCCGCGGCCGCGCCTGGACTTCGGCTAGACTGGAGGTCCGACCATGTCGCGTCTGCTGCTCGCGCTCGCGCTCGTCCTCACCGTGGCCGTGCCGGTCGCCGGCGCCGCCGACCGGGTGAGGGTCGGCGTCCTGAAGCTCACCTCGTCGGCGCCCATCTTCGTCGGGGTCGAGAAGGGGTTCTTCCAGGCCCACGGCGTCGAGCCCGAGCTGATCTTCTTCCAGGCCGCCGCGCCCATCGCCACGGCCCTGGCCGCCGGGCAGGTGGACGTGGGGGCCACCGGGCTCACGGCCGCCCTCTACAACATCGTGGCGGGCGGCGAGAAGCTGTGGATCGTGGCCGACAAGGGTCGCGAGTGGCCCGGCTATCCCCTGACGGCCATCGTGGTGCAGACGGCGCTGTGGGACGACGGCGTGCGGTCGGTGCGCGACCTCCGGGGCCGCCGGATCGGCGTCACCCAGCTGGGCTCGACGTTCCACTACCACCTGGGCAACGTGCTCGAGAAGGAGGGGCTGAGCCTGGCCGACGTCAAGGTGGTGCCCCTGCAGGCCATGGCCGCCGCCATGGAGGCCCTCAAGGGCAGGCAGGTGGACGCCATCATCCTGCCCCAGCCGTTCCCGGGCACGGCGGAGGCCGGTGGCTTCGGGAAGATCCTGGCCTGGGGCGGCGACCTGTTCCCCTGGCAGATCGCCACCGTCTTCTACTCGGCGCGCTTCGCGGCCGACCGGGAGCGCGCGGTCAGCTTCATGAAGGGCTACGTGCGCGCCTCGCGCTACTACCACGACGTTGTGCTCGCCCGCCGGGACGGCCGCGTCCAGCCGGGTCCCGCGTACGACGAGGTGGTGACGATCACGGCCAAGTACACCGGCGCCCGGCCGGAGATCATCCGCCTGGGCTTCCCGTACCAGGACCGGGACGGCCGCCTGCTGGTGGAGGACATCGACCGGCAGATGGCGTGGTGGGTCCGACACGGCTTCCTCAAGGCGCCGATCCCGCTGGCGGAGATCGTGAACACCTCGTTCCTGGAAGCGGCCATCAGAGATCTGCGGGAGTGATCGGCAAGGTCCTCGTCGCCAATCGCGGAGAGATCGCGGTCCGGATCATCCGCGCCTGCCGGGAGCTGGGGCTGGCCAGTGTCGCCGTCTTCTCGGAGGCCGACCGCGAGTCGCTGCACGTCCTGATGGCCGACGAGGCCTACCCGATCGGGCCGCCCCCCGCGGGGGAGAGCTACCTGGCCATCGAGCGGGTGGTGGCGGCGGCGAAGTCGGCCGGGGCCGATGCCGTGCACCCGGGCTACGGGTTCCTGGCCGAGAATGCGGCGTTCGCCGAGGCCTGCGCGGGGGCGGGGCTCGTCTTCGTCGGCCCGCCGCCGGCCGCCATCCGGGCCATGGGCGACAAGACGGCGGCTCGCCGGCTGGCGCGGCAGCTCGGCGTCCCCACGGTGCCGGGCACGCTGGAGCCCGTGGCC
>JBBIIW010000051.1:0-11652 GCA_037446305.1 Candidatus Rokuibacteriota bacterium | reverse complement strand
CCGCCGGCTCGGCGTGCAGCCGCAGCGGCGTGCCGACCGGCACGCGCCGGCGATAGGTGCCCTGCACGGTGGCCGGCGCGGGCTCGCCGGCGAGCAGATGGAAGAGCGCGAGCAGGCTGCCGCCGTGAGCGGTGGCGGGCAAGCCCTGGAACGCCGGATCGAGCGTGAGGCGACGCGCCTCGCCGGCTCCCGCGAGGCTCCGGCGCAGGGCGTCGTCGATCGTCGTCATGCGATAATCGCCGGTGTCGCCGCCCATTCTAGCGCAGGGGCCCTTCCTCCGGGCGACGGTCACCAACTTCTTCTTCTTCACCAGCCTCAACGGCTTTCTCCTCCTGCCCCTCTACATCCACCGGCTGGGCGGCACCGAGGTGGAGATCGGCCTGGTCATGGGCGGCTACAGCGCCGTCGGCATCGTGAGCCAGCCCCTGGTCGGACCCTGGGTGGACGTCCTCGGCCGGCGGCCGTTCCTCCTGGCCGGCGTGGGGCTGCTGCTGGCCTCCACGCTGCTGGCCCTGGCGGCCGGCAGCATCGTCTGGCTCGGCATCGTCCGGGCGCTGCAGGGGCTGGCCTTCTCGATCTTCTTCGTGGCCAACTTCTCCCACGTGATCGACCTGGTGCCGCCCGAGCGCCGCGGCTGGGCGCTGGGCATCTACGGCGTCTCCGGCCTGGCCTCGAGCGCCATCGCCCCGCTGGCCGGCGAGTGGGTGATCCGCCGCGCCGGCTTCCGCCCGCTGTTCGCCGGCTGCGCGGTGGTGGCCGCCATCGCCGCGGTCCTGACCTGGGGCGTGCGCGAGGTGCGGCGCGACGCCGGGCTGCCGGTGCGCGGCGCCGAGTGGGTGCGCGCGGGGCTCCACGAGCTCGCCCAGCGCTCCATGGCCATCACGGTCTTCTTCGGGCTCGGCACCGGGACCCTGCTGGCCTTCCTGCCGACCTTCGCCGAGAGCCAGGGCGTGCACACGCTGGCGCTCTTCTACACGGCCTACGCCGGGGCGGCCATGGCCGTCCGCGTGCTCGGCGGGCGGCTGATCGACACGCACGGCCGCCGGGCGGTAATCGTGCCGTCCATGTTCGTGCAGGCCTGGGCGACGGCGCTGCTGGCCGGCCTGGGGCTCATGCCGCCCGGGTCCCCGGTGCCGGCCCTGGGCGTCATCGTCGTGGCCGGCCTCATGGCGGGCGGCGCGCACGGCTTCCTCTACCCCGGGCTGGCCGCGCTGGTGACCGACCAGGCGCCGGCGGCGCGGCGGGGCGCGGTGGTGGGCGTCTTCAGCGGCGTGTTCCTGGTCGGCAACGCCGCCGGCGCCTTCGCCTTCGGCGCCGTGGCTCACAGCCTGGGCTACGGCCCGATGTGGGCCGTGCTCACGGCCCTGCTGCTGGCCGGCGGCGCCGTCAGCGTGCGGCTCCCGCCGCGCCCCTGAGGGCGCCTCCTGCGCCGCGCGGCCGGGGTTTATACTGATCCCGGCGCCCCTGGGCGCGCATCCCCCCGAGGAGGCACGAGAAATGAGCACGGCGCCGCGCGCGGCCGTCATGGCGCTCCTGATCGGTCTGATCCTGGGTCTGGTCGTCCCCGGCGGCCCGGCCCGGGGCCAGGGGCAGGGGGCCCAGGAGGTGGAGGTCGTGGGCGCCTACGTCGACCGGTCGAGCAGCACCCCCATCCTCGTGCTGCGGGGCAAGCGCGACGGCCGGGTCTTCCCCCTGACGATCGGCCCGACCGAGATGACGGCCATCGCCATCCCGCTCAACGGCGTCACGCCGCCCCGCCCGCTGACCCACGACCTCTTCCTGACGCTGTTCGGCCGCCTCAAGGTCTCGCTGACCAGGGTGGTGATCACCGACCTGCGCGACGACATCTACTACGCCGTCGTCCACCTGCAGACCGGCGACGGCGAGGTGACGCTCGACTCGCGCCCGTCGGACGCCATCGCGCTGGCGATCCGGGCCAAGGTCCCCGTGCTGGTGGAAGATCACGTCTTCGACAAGGCCGGCGCCGTGGGCCCGCCCGCCCGGCCCCAGATCTGAGCCCGTGACGCCTGACCCCGACGACCGGCAGTGGGCCCTCCAGCGCCGGCTGGAGGACGTCTTCGCCAAGCTGGGCGAGAAGTACGGCGACCTCACCGGCCGCGTGGAGACGAGCATCCGGCCGGGCGTGACCTTCGAGGACGTGGGGGGGCTGCGCCAGGCCAAGGCCAGCCTGCAGAGCTTCGCCCACGCGCTGACCAGCCCCGAGCGCTACCGCGAGTGGGGCATCGCGCCGCCCAAGGGCGCCCTGCTCTACGGCCCGCCGGGCACCGGCAAGGCCATGCTGGCCCGGGCGCTGGCCGGGATGACGGGCGCCGTCTTCTACCACCTCAAGCTGAGCAACCTCACGTCCAAGTTCGGCGCCAACACCGCGGAGCTGCTGCAGGAGATCCTGCGCATCGTCGTGGGCGAGGGCAAGGGCGTGCTGTTCCTCGACCAGGTGGACGCGCTGTCCCTCGACCACCTGCTGCCGCCGCTGCAGGCCCGGGAGGCGAGCGCGCGCCTGGTGGCCGCCCTGTGCGAGAAGCTCGACGCCGTGGATCCCGGGTCCCGGGTCCTGGTGGTGGCGGCCACCAGCCGCACGGACGCGCTCGACTCGGCGCTGGTGGCGCCGGGGCGGCTCGACCACCTGATCGAGGTCGCCCTGCCCGACGCCAGCGACCAGCAGGAGATCCTGGAGCTGCTGCGGGCGCGGGCCGAGCGGAACGCCGGCCGCCGGCTCTTCGAGCCGCTCGACTACCGCACGATCCTGCCCATGACGGGCGGCATGAGCGGCGCCGACCTCACCGAGATCCTGCGCCGCGCGCTCGAGGCCAAGGTGCACCACGCGGCCCAGACGGGCAGCGCCTCGCTGGTCAGCACCGCCGACGTGCAGGAGGCCATCGAGGGGTACCGGCGCGTGCGCGGCGTGGTCGAGAAGATCCGCTACGGGCAGTACCTCTGAGCGCCCACCCCGGTGATCGCGCGCACGAAGATCCGCGTCCGCTACAAGGACACGGACTGCATGAAGGTCGTCTACTACGGCAACTACCTGACCTACTTCGAGGTCGGCCGGGTCGAGTACCTCCGCCAGGCCGGCATGACCATCGCCGAGATCGACGCCCGCGTCCACATGCCGGTGGTGGAGGCCGCCGTCAGGTACGTCAAGCCCGCCCGCCTGGACGATCTCCTGGAAGTCCAGTGCTGGGTCGCCGAGCGGCGGCGGGCCTCGTTCCGCTTCCAGTACGCCGTGACCGACGACCAGGGCCGGCCGGTGGCCACCGGGCACACCCTGCACGCCTGCCTGGACGTCGCCTCCGGCCGGATGATCGGCGTGCCGCCCTGGCTGGCCGCCCTGATGCCCGTGGTCGCGGGCCCGGCGGGGTTGGCCGGCGCCCCCGAGCGTGTATAATGTCCCGGCTGTCGGGCCTCGTATGATCGAAGTCCAGAACCTGACGAAGCACTACGGGCCGGTCACCGCCATCCACGACGTGTCCTTCAGGGTCGCCCCCGGCGAGATCGTGGGCTTCCTCGGGCCGAACGGCGCCGGCAAGTCCACGACGATGCGGATCCTCTCCTGCTTCATGCCCGCTTCCAGCGGGACGGCCCGGGTGGCGGGCTACGACGTGTTCCGGGAGTCGCTCGAGGTGCGCCGCCGCATCGGCTACCTGCCCGAGCACGTGCCGCTCTACAACGACCTCCGGGTGGCCCCCTACCTGGACTTCGTGGCCGAGGTCAAGGGCGTGCCGCGGGCGGAGCGCAGGCGCCGGGTGGCCGAGGTCATGGAGCGGTGCCTGATCAGCGACGTCCAGAACCGCCTGATCGGCAAGCTGTCCAAGGGCTACCGCCAGCGGGTGGGGCTGGCCCAGGCCATCATCAACGACCCCCAGGTGCTCATCCTCGACGAGCCCACCATCGGCCTCGACCCCCGGCAGATCACCGAGATCCGCTCCCTGATCAAGTCCCTGGCCGGCGCCCACACGGTGATCCTGTCCACGCACATCCTGCCCGAGGTCTCCATGGTGTGCAGCGGGGTCATCATCATCAACAAGGGCCGCATCGTGGCCCAGGGGCCGATCGACACCCTGGTCGACCAGTTCTTCCCCACCGCGCGCGTGCACGTCGAGGTGGTGGGTCCGCGCCCGGCCGTGCGGAGCGGCATGGAGCGCATCCCCGGCGTGCTGGCCGTGCAGGAGCAGGTGGGGAGCGACGGCCTGGCCAGCTACGTGGTCGAGTCCGACCGCAGCCGCGACGTCCGGGCCGAGATCTTCCGGCTGGCCGCCGAGCAGAAGTGGGAGCTGCGGGAGCTGAAGCGGGTGGGCATGACGCTGGAGGAGGTCTTCATCCGGATCGTGGCCGGCGAGGAGCCGCAGCCCGCCGGCGAGGGGGAGGCCCCGGCGTGAGGGTGTGGCCGATCTTCAAGAAGGAGATGCGGCTCTACTTCACCTCGCCCATCGCCTGGGTGATCCTGACCATCTTCCTGTTCATCGCCGGCTACTTCTTCTACTCGATCTTCGCCTACTTCACGCTGGCCTCCATGCAGTCGGCCATGAACCCCATGATGGGCCGGGAGCTCAACGTGACCGACAGCGTGATGCGGCCGCTCTTCTCCAACGTGAGCGTGATCCTGCTGCTGCTCATGCCGCTGGTGACCATGCGGCTGTTCGCCGAGGAGCGCCGGTCCGGCACCATCGAGCTGCTGCTGACCTACCCGGTGCGGGACGGCGCGGTGCTGCTGGGCAAGTACCTGGCCGCCTTCGCCCTCTACGCCCTCATGCTGGCCCTGACCCTGGCCTATCCGGCCCTGGTGGCCTACCTGGCCGCGCTGGAATGGGGGCCGCTGCTGACCGGCTACCTCGGGCTGCTGCTGATGGGCGCCACCTTCCTGGCCGTGGGGCTGTTCGCCTCCTCGCTGACCGAGAACCAGATCGTGGCCTCCATCACGACCTTCGGCATCCTGCTGATCTTCTGGGTCATCGGCTGGAGCGCCGACTACGCCGGCGGCACCTGGGGCCGGGTGCTCACCCACCTGTCGCTGGTCGAGCACTTCGACGGCTTCGCCAAGGGCGTCATCGACACCCGCGACGTCATCTACTACCTGAACTTCACGATCGTGGCCCTGTTCCTCAGCCTGCGCTCGCTGGAGGCGCGCCGGTGGAAGGGCTGAGATGAGGCGGGTCCTCGACTGGGCGGGCTACGCCGGCCTGGGCGCGCTGGCCCTGCTGGCCATCCTGCAGTGGACCGGCTCCGGCGTGCTGTCCGGCTCCCACGGCCGCTGGGTCTGGTGGGGCCTGCTGGGCGGCGGCATCGTGCTGGTCGCGGCCTCCGGCCTCGCCCACCTCCGCAGCCTGCGCGAGCTGATGGCGGTGCGGACGGCCCGCTACGGGCTCAACACCGTGGTCATGGTCGCGCTGCTGCTCGCCATCGTGGGGCTGGTGGAGGCGGTCTCCTACCGCCACAACGCGCGGGTCGACCTCACCGAGAACCGGCGCCACAGCCTGAGCCCGCAGACGATCCAGCTGCTCCAGAAGCTCCAGACCGAGGTCAACGCCGTCGCGTTCTTCCGCTCCGACCAGCCGGGCAAGCGCGTGGCCGAGGACCTGCTCACCCAGTACGCGCGCTACGGGGGCCAGCGCTTCACCTGGCGCGTCGTGGACCCGGACCGCGAGCCCGGGCTCGCCCGTCGCTACAGCGTGGAGTCCTACGGCACGGTCGTGCTGGAGACGAAGGAGCGCTCGGAGAAGGTCCTGGACGCCGAGGAGGAGAAGCTCACCAACGCCCTCATCAAGCTCACCCGGGAGGGCAAGCGGGTCATCTACGTCGTCCAGGGGCACGGCGAGCGGCAGCTCGACTCCTCCGACCGCGACGGCCTCAGCGAGGCCAAGGCGGCCCTGGAGCGGGCCAACTACGAGGTGAAGCCGCTGGCCCTGGGGCGCGCGGGCAAGGTGCCTCAGGACGCCGCGGTCGTCATCGTCCCCGGCCCCCGGACCGAGCTGTTCCCCCCGGAGGTCGACGCCCTGGACGGCTATCTCGGGCAGGGGGGCAAGGTGCTGCTGATGGTGGATCCCACGATCCTCACCGGCGCCCGGGACAGCGGGCTCGTCAAGCTGGCCGCCCGGTACGGCGTGGAGCTGCACGACAACCTGGTGATCGAGCTCAACCCCATCGGGCGCCTGTTCGGCATCGGCCCCGAGGTGCCGCTCATCCAGCAGTACGAGCCGCATCCCATCACGCGCGACCTGGCGGGGATCAGCACGCTCTTCCCGCTCACGCGCAGCCTCGGCCCCGTCAAGACGCCGCCCCAGGGGGTCAGCACCCAGGTCCTGGCCCGCACCAGCGTGGACTCCTGGGGGGAGACCGACCGGGCCTCGCTCCAGGCCGGGCAGGTGAAGCGGGACCCGGCTGACCCGCGGGGGCCCCTGGCGGTGGCGATGGTGGCCACCAGGGACAAGGCCCGGCTGGTCGTCTACGGCACCGCCAACCTCGCCTCCAACCAGTTCCTGAACCTGCAGGGCAACCGCGACTTCTTCCTCAACACGGTCTCCTGGCTGGCCGAGGAGGAGGACCTGGTCTCCATCCGGCCCAAGGACGTCCGGCAGACGCCCGTGTTCCTCACCTCCCAGCGGGCCCGGGCCCTGTTCCTGATCCCGGTGGTGATCCTGCCCGGTCTGGTGATGATCGGCGGCGTGGTGGCCATCGTCCGGCGCCGCGCGTCGAAGTAGGTGGCGCGTCGCTGACATGCGGTGGCAGACGACGGCCGCCCTGGCGGTCATCCTGGCGCTCCTGGGAGCGTTCTACTACGTGTACGAGATCCGGCTGGGACCCGAGCGCGAGCAGGCCCAGGCGCGGAAGGGCCGGGTGTGGGCGGCGGAGCCGGCCGACGTGCAGGAGGTGACCATCCGCCGCCAGGACGGCACCGTGCGGGTCAAGCGCGACGGCGACCGCTGGCAGCTCCTGGAGCCGGTGACGTCGCGGGCGGACGGGGCCACGATGAACGACGCGCTCACGACGATCGTGACGGCCCGGATCGACCGGGAGATCGCCGGCCAGCCCGAGTCGCTGGCCGAGTTCGGCCTGGACCGGCCGGCCGCCGAGGTCACGCTCACCCTCAAGGACGGCCGGGCGCTCGGGCTGCAGCTCGGCGCCCGCAACCCCACCGGCACCTGGGTCTACGCCCGCGAGCGCGACAAGCCGGCGGTGTTCCTCCTGCCCGAGGGCGTGCTCCGCGACGCCACCCGCCCGGTGGCGGACTTCCGCGACAAGACCATCCTGGCCTTCGACCGGCAGGCGGTGACGGGGCTGGACATCGTGCTGCCCGACGACACCCTGGCGCTGGCGTTCGACGAGCAGGGCTGGCGCCTGACCCGTCCCCGCGCGCTCCCGGCCGACGCCCAGCGCGTCAACGACCTGGTGGACAAGCTCCGGACCGCCCGCGTGAAGGAGTTCGTGGCCGAGTCGCCGCGGTCGCTCCAGGCCTACGGGCTCGAGCGTCCGGTGCGCCTGCGCCTGCACACCGGCAAGGACAAGGAGCGGGCGACCAAGACGCTGCTGCTGGGTCGCGTGGAGGCCGGCCGGGGCGTCTACGCCATGCGGGAGGGCGAGGCCTCGGTCCTGCTCCTGCCCGAGGACCTCTGGACGTCGGTGCCCAGGAACGTGGCCGCCGTCCGCGACAAGACCGTGGTGGCGCTGGAGCGCGACAAGGTCACGCAGCTCGACATCGAGACCGGGCGCGGCAGCGTCACGCTGGTCCGCGAGGGGAACGCCTGGCGCATCACCCGGCCGGAGGCCCTGCCCGCGGACCAGGTGGAGGTCGGCATCCTGCTGAGCAGCCTGCAGGGGCTGCAGGCCCAGGCCTTCCTGAGCGAGGACGCCAGCGGCATCGCGCGCTGGCTGGCCCGTCCCGAGGTCAGGGTGACGATCACCGAGAAGGACGGCGCGCCCCCCCGGACCGTCCTGCTGGCCCCCTCGCCGGACAGGCGCGCCGGCCAGCCGACGGCCTACGCGGCCGTGGCGGAGCGCGGCCCGGTGGTCCTGGTGGACGCCAAGGCGCTGACCGACCTGGGCAAGTCGCTGCACGACCTGCGCGACCGCACGCTGGTGGCCGGGCTCGAGCCGCGGGACGTCAAGCGGCTGCAGGTCAGCCGGGACGGCCAGCGGGTCCTGCTGGAGCGGCGCGGCGAGGACAGCTGGCGCGTGCTGGAGCCGGCGCCGGGAGCGGCCCGGGCCAGCCGGGTGGACGACGTGCTGTACGGGCTGCGCGGGCTGAAGTGGCAGGCCATCGTCTCCCCGCAGGGGGCGGACCTGGCCCGCTGGGGGCTCGACACGCCGGCGGCCGAGATCGGCCTCTTCCGGGAGGACGGCACGGCGATCGTCCGGCTGCTGGTGGGCAAGCAGGAGGGGGACCGGCTCTACGTGAAGACGGCGGCGGCGCCCACGGTCTACGCGGTGCAGGCCCGGCAGCTGGAGCTGCCGAAGGTCCCGGACGACTTCGTCTCCTGACGCGGTCCGGTCGCCGGGCCGCTACGCCAGCAGGCCGATGGCGCGGTAGCCCGGCGCCACGCGCTCGGAGATGAGCCCCAGGCGCTGCAGGCGCGGCAGCAGGTTGTCCTGGAACAGGAAGCTGTTGAAGGTCTTCGTGGTCTGCGAGGTGGCCACGGTGTCCCGCCAGATCTTCTCGCCGTCCCAGCCCATCTCGTTCCACACCTGCTTGACCGACTGGAACCCGGTCCGCTCGTCGCGCGCGTACATCAGGTCGCAGGCCCGGAGGGTGAAGTCTTCCAGGAAGGCCCGCCGGTCGGGGTCCATCTCGGGGATGGAGCGGCGCAGGGCGAAGTAGCCGAAGTTGACGTGGCGCCCCTCGTCCTGCAGCACGTAATCCAGCACCTGGGCCAGGGTGGGATCGGCCGTCTGGCGGCGCATCACGTTGAAGGCGGCGATGGCCAGACCCTCCACGATCATCTGCATGCCGAGCAGCTTCAGCTCCCACAGGTTGGTGCTCAGGATCTCGTCCAGGACCGCCTTGAGCAGCGGGTCCACGGGGTAGATCCGGTACAGCTTCTTGAGGTAGCGCTCGAACACCTCGACGTGACGCCCCTCGTCCACCACCTGGGTGGAGGCGTAGAGCTTGGCGTCCAGCTCGGGGATCGAGTTGACCAGCTGGCCGCACACGACGAGGGCGCCCTGCTCGCCGTGGAGGAACTGGGACAGGCGCCAGGCCGAGATCCGGATCTCGATCTCCTTCTGCTCCTCGGGCGTGAGCCGGGTGAAGAAGTTCGTGCCCGCGAAGGCCAGGTTCACGTTGAGGACCGGCCCCTCGGTGCCGACCGGACGGCTCCAGTCGATGGCGGTGCTGGCGTTCCACTGGTTCTTCTTGGCGGTCTCGTACAGGCTCTCGAGCTCGGCGTGGGTGGGCTCGTAGTCGTAGTCCCAGAGCGTCTCCAGCTGGTAGGTGACCCGACGTGCTGCCGCCTGCTGCCCGGTCGTCATCGGCCCTCCTGACTGAACGGCGGTTCAGTTCCGCAGTGTAGCGCAGCCCGCGCGGGCGCGCTACCATACCGGCCGTGATGGAAAACGCTCTGTACCTCAAGCAGATGGAGCTCGGGCCGATGCAGAACTTCGTCTACCTGGTCGGCGACCCGGTGGCCCGGCAGTGCGTGGTCGTGGACCCGGCCTGGGAGATCGACACCATCGTGGACACGGCCGCCGCGGACGACATGACGATCGTCGGCGCCCTGGTCACGCACACCCACCAGGACCACGTGGGGGGCAGCCTGGCCGACTGGGGCATGCCCGGGCGGATCCCCGGCGTGGAGGAGCTGCTGGCGCGGGTGCCGGCCAGGGTGTACGTGCACAAGGCCGAGCGCGAGTTCCTGAAGGGCCTCGGCTCCGACCTGGTCAAGGTGGACAACCACGACCGGCTGGAGGTCGGCCGGCTGACGATCACCTTCCTCCACACCCCGGGCCACACGCCGGGCTCCCAGTGCTTCCTGGTGGACGGCCGCCTCGTCTCCGGCGACACGCTCTTCATCGGCTCGTGCGGCCGCACCGACCTGCCGGGCAGCGACCCCGCGGAGATGTACTACTCGCTCACCCAGCGTCTGGCGGCGCTGCCCGACGACACGGTGCTGCTGCCGGGCCACAACTACGGCGGGCCGTCCTCGACCATCGGCCGCGAGCGCCGCCAGAACCCGTTCATGCGCTTCAGCTCGCTGGGGGAGTTCCTGCGCGTCGTGGGCGGCGGCCGCATCGTCCTGCCCTGACGCCGGGCCGAGAAGCGTCGCCCGGGGGCCCGCGTCGCTGCCTCCCCCCGGCAGCCGGGTTGCGCCGGCCGAGCCGGCGCTCGGGCGACTAGGTTCCGGGGCGGTGGCGGGGCTCGAGCCAGGCGAGGCCGTAGAGGAGGCGGTAGAGGTCCGCAGTCGGCTCGGCGCCGGTCTTGCGGCCCCAGGCCTCCCAGAACTCCCGCAGGCCGGCGTCCGCCGTCGGGTCGCCCACCTCGAGCAGGGCCAGGAAGGGCGTGGCCCCCCTGACCTCGCCCACCAGCCGGCGCTCCTCGGTCACGACGCTGGTGCCGCCCGTCTCGGCGGCGTACGTGGCCACGGCCGTCACGCCCGGCAGCCGGTCGAGGCTGGCGACGATCTCGCTCACCAGCCAGCCCCGCACCGCCGGCTCCCGCCCAGCGTCCGGCTCGATGCGCACGGTGAGCAGGTGATCGGCCACGGTGTCGGCCGGCGCGGCCGCCAGGCGCCGGTAGACCTGACGCGTCATGCCGCGGAACGTGGGCAGCACCTTGCGGGTCCAGTCGGTCGGGTTGTTGAGCCGCTCCAGGTAGGCCGGGCTCGAGAGCACCGCCGCGTCGAACGTCTCGTAGAGCGTGAAGAACGTGGGGCCGCCGCCGGCCGCCACGTAGCGGCGGCCGCGCAGGAAGCCCGGCACCGACAGCCGCTCGGGCAGGTGCTGGCGCGGATACCAGGCGTCCAGCTCCGGCCGATGGGCCGGCGCCACGTCGAACCAGATGGCCAGGGCTGCCCCTCCGATCATCGCCTCCTCCTCGCTGGTCCCGGCGGGCGGCCGGGAGACCTCAGCCGCCGGCGCCGTCCACGGCCAGCACCTGTCCGGTGACGAAGGGGGGACAGGTGGCGAAGAACACGACCGCCGCCGCCACCTCGCCGGCGTGATCGCCCCCCTTCAGCGCCGCCCAGCGGGCCCGCGAGAACCCGCGCGGCCGCAGGACGGCCCCCGGCGCCACGCAGTTGACGGCGATCTCGCGCGGCCGCAGCGCGACCGCCAGCCCCCGGGTCAGCGCCAGGATCCCGGCCTTGGACATCGTATACGGGATGTAGCCGGGCCAGCCCCGTCCGGCGCCCGCGTCGCCGATGTTCACGATGTGTCCGCCGCGGGGCAGCAGGCGGGCGGCCGCCTGGCTAGCGAAGAACGCGGCCCGGAGGTTGACGGCCAGGAGCCGGTCGTACTGGGCGACCGTCGTGGTGGCCAGGGGCGTGCGGGCGAACAGGGCCGCGTTGTTGACCAGCACGTCCAGGCCCCCCAGCCGCCGGGCCGCCTCCTCGACCACGCGGCGCGCCACGCGCGGGTCGGCCAGGTCGCCGGCCACCGCCACGGCGCGGGCGCCGCGCGCCGCGAGGGCGCGCCCGGTGGCTTCGG
>JBBIIW010000050.1:0-11710 GCA_037446305.1 Candidatus Rokuibacteriota bacterium | reverse complement strand
CGGGGTCCCCCGCCCCCGCGGCGGCGCCACACTGGCCGCAGAACCGGGCGCCGGGAGCCAGGGGCGCCTGACAGCGCCGGCATGCCATCGCGAGGCTCGCGCCGCACTGCTCGCAGAAGCGCACGCCGGGCCGGGTCTCGGTACCGCAGGCGGGACAGGTCATGGCGGCTGTGGCACTATGTCCCCGCAGTATAACTGCCGGGTACGGCGACAAGGAGACCCCGTGAACTATCGCGTGGTCGAGGGCTGGGGGCGGCTGCCCGAGGGATGGTCGTTCGTGGAGGCCACGAGCGTCGCCGTGGACGCTCGGGACCAGGTGGTGGTCTTCAACCGGGGCCCGCACCCGGTCATCGTCTTCGACCGGGACGGCAATGTCGTCCGCGCCTGGGGGGAGGGGCAGTTCCGGCGGCCCCACGGCATCACGATCGGGCCCGACGGCACCTACTGGCTCACCGATGACCTGCACCACACCATCCGGCAGTACACGCCGGACGGCCGGCTGCTGCTCACCATCGGGGACCCGGATCGGCCCTCGACGCTCCAGGGTGGCAAGCCGTTCAACCGGCCTACCCACGTCGCGCTCTGTCCGCGCACGGGCGACATCTACGTCTCCGACGGCTATGGCAACTCCCGGGTCCACAAGTACGACCCGCGGGGCCGGCACCTGTTCTCCTGGGGGGAGCCGGGGACCGATCCCGGCTGCTTCAACCTGCCCCACAACATCGCCACCGACGCCGAGGGGCTGGTGTACGTCGCCGACCGGGAGAACCACCGGGTGCAGATCTTCGACAGCCGGGGCCAGTACCTGGCCCAGCTCAACAACCTGCACCGGCCCTGCGGTCTCTTCTGCGACCGGCGCAACGGGGGGCTGCTCTACGTCGGAGAGCTTCCCACCCACCTGGCGGTCAACAGGGAGGTGCCGAACCTGGGCGCCCGGGTCAGCATCGTGACCCTGAAGGGCGATCTGGTCGCCCGGATCGGCGGCCGGTTCCCGGGCGAGCGGCCGGGGGAGTTCGTGGCTCCCCACGGCTGCGCCCTCGACTCGCGCGGGGACCTCTACGTGGCCGAGGTGTCCTGGACCGCCCAGGGCTCCAAGGAGAGCCCACCCCGGGAGATCCGGTCGCTCCAGAAGTTCGCCCGGCTCTGAGCTCTCCGGAGGCCCGGCGCCGACCGACGGCGCCGGGGCCCGGGGGGATGACCTCAGGCGCGGGTGAGCAGGGTCAGGATCGGTGACTGCCTGGGCACCTCCCTGAACCGGCACTTCAGCTCGGGCCGCTCCAGGACCTCCACGTAGGCGCCCATCACCATGCGGTAGTAGTGGGGGTGCCGGCCAGCCGGCCCGCCGTTGTACTCGGTCAGGGCCTCCCGGATGGTGGGCCTCCGCTTCAGGATGTCCCGCAGGTAGGCCATGGCGAACCGGGTGCTGACGACGGGGTCGGCGAGGTCGCCCAGGTCGCGCCGGCCCTTCGCGAGCACCGGGCGGCGGAAGCGACCGAGGCTGGGCTCGAAGATGGCGGCGGTGCTGGGCAGGATCTGGAAGAGGCCGATCTCACCGGCCGCGCCCACCGCGTCGTGGCGGAACTCGGACTCGACCTCGGCCTGGGCCAGCGCCAGGCAGTGATCGATGTTGGTCCGCTGGGTCTCGGCGATGAGGACTTCGGGGAACCGGTGGAAGGCCTTGATCGGCGCCTCGGGGTTCTTCTCGGCGATGTAGCGGAGGATGACGCCGTGCAGTCGCTCGAGGTCGGCCTCGCCGGCCATCGCGATGACCTGCCGCGTGAGGGCCAGTCCGCTGACCGCTATCGCGACTCCGAAGGCCAGGATCGCGAGCGTCTTGCCGTGCTGGCTCATATACGTAGCCTCCTTGCCTGTGACTCACGAACGTCCGCGAAACGGTTACGGCTCAGGAACGACGGGAAGGATCGGATCGGTGAAGCCGGGCGCATCGTGCCACAGCCGGCCGGTGAGGCGCAAGGGCTCGTTGGCCTAGGCGGCCTGCCTACCAGGGGCAGGGGCCGAACGGCCTACTTCATTCCTCAAAACACCTTGCGGCCCGGAACCTTACGCCGTGCGCCCCGGCGGATCGCAGTGGGCTCGGGTCCGCGACGCCCGCGTGTCGGGCCTTGTCTCTTGACGATCCGTCAGATCCGTCATAAATGTCATTTCTCGACCTATGCCTCGTCGGCCTCCGAAGAACCGCTCCCGACCGGGTCCCTTCCTCACGACCCGCGAGGCGGCCGAGCGGCTGGGTGTGAGCATCAACGCGCTGAAGGCCTGGATCCGGCAGGAGCGGTTGCCGGCCCTGCGCACGCCCGGAGGTCACCACCGGATCGCCGAGGCGGACATCGCCGAGTTCCAGGCCCGCCTGGCCGAGAACTCCCACGCCCCGGTCTCGACCCGCCCGCGCATCCTGCTGGTGGACGACGATGCTCCGCTGCTCGCCACCCTGCGGGAGAGCCTGGAGCAGGTGCTGCCGGAGGCGGTGGTGAGCACGGCCAGCGATGGCTACGATGCGCTGGTTCACGTGGGCGCGGCCCGGCCCGACGTCCTGGTCCTCGACATCCGGATGCCCCGCCTGGACGGGCTCGAGGTGTGCCGGCGGCTCAAGGCCCGGAAGGAGACGGCGGGCATCCGGATCCTGGCCATGACGGGGTTCCCCGACGGGCAGATCCGCGATGCCGTGCTGGCCTGCGGCGCCGACGACTTCCTGGAGAAGCCCTTCGCCCTCGAGAAGTTCCGCAGCCGGGTGGTCGCCCTGCTGGCCAGGGGACTCGCCCGCGGAGCCGGCCGCTCCCCGGCCGGCGGCTGATCGGGTGGCCCGGGTCCGCGTCGGCATCGCCTCCTGGGCGGATCCGGCGCTCATCGAGTCCGGCGGCTTCTACCCCCGCAAGTCCATGTCGCCGGAGGCGCGCCTGCGGTATTATGCGCAGGTCTTCGACGTGGTGGAGGTCAATGCCTCCTACTACGCGATCCCCGACCCCGTCACCGCCCGGCGGTGGGTGGAGCGCACCCCCGACGGCTTCACTTTTCACGTCAAGGCCTACGCCCCCATGACCGGCCACCATGCCCGCCCGCAGGCCCTGCCGGCGGAGGTGCGGGCGCTGCTGCCGGCCGCGGCCCGGCGCACGCGCCGGGGCGAGATCGACGCCGCCGCCTTCTCGCCCGAGGCGCTCGAGGCCACCTTCCGGCTCTTCCGCGCCGCCCTGGCCCCGCTGGCCCAGGCGGGGAAGCTCGGCTACGTCCTCTTCCAGTTCGCCCCCTGGGTGCGCTTCGGCCACGACCGGCTCGACTACGTCGCCTCGCTGCCCGCACGCCTGCCGGGCTGGACGGTGGCGGTCGAGTTCCGGGACCGCTCCTGGTTCCCCGACCACGCGGCCGACACCCTGCACGCCCTGGCGGCCGCCCGCATCGCCCACGTGGTGGTGGACGCGCCGGCCACGGTGAATGCCGTCCCGCTCGTGCGGGCGGTGACGGCACCGGTCGCCGTCCTGCGGCTGCACGGCCGCCACGCCGAGGGCTGGCTCAAGCAGCTGCGCGGCGAGGAGCCCAGCGTGCGGGAGAAGTACGACTACCTCTACGCGGAGCACGAGCTGCGCGGGCTGCTGCCGGAGGTGGAGGCGCTGGCCCGCGAGGCCGAGGACGTCTTCATCACCTTCAACAACAACAACCGCGACTACCCGGTGCGGAACGCGCTGATGATGCGACGCCTGCTGGGCCAGCCGGATCCGCAACCCTCGGCGTCAGGACGCTTGCCTCTCGACGGGCGCGCCTGACATAGTGAGGCGATGGCCGCCACCGCGCCGCCGATCCCCCGCGTGGAGCTGACGCTGGCCCCCACTCCGCTGCTCAAGCTCGAGCGACTGTCCCGCCGCCTGGGCGTCGAGCTGTGGGTCAAGCGGGACGACCTGACCGGGCTGCTGGAGAGCGGCAACAAGATCCGCAAGCTGGAGTTCCTGGTCGGTGAGGCCCTGGCCCGGGGGGCCGACACGCTGGTCACCTGCGGCACGCTCCAGTCCAACTGCTGCCGGGCCGTGGCGGCCGTCGCCGCCCGGCTGGGCCTCAGGGCGGTCCTGGCCCTCAAGGGGAGCCGTCCCGACGAGTACGACGGCAACCTCCTGCTCGACCGGCTGCTCGGCGCCGAGGTGCACTACTGCACGGACGAGGAATGGACGGGAATCGACGCCGTGCTCGACGAGCTGGCCGGACGCGTCCGGGGTCGAGGCGGCCGCCCCTACGTGATTCCCGAGAGCGGGGCCACGGTGACCGGGGCGCTCGGCTACCTGGCCTGCGGCCGGGAGCTCGCGCAGCAGGTCCGGCACGGCGCGCCGGATTTCGACGCCGTCGTGCTCACCGCCTTCAGCGGCGGCAGCCAGGCCGGGCTCCTGATGGCCCGGCAGCTGGCCGGGCTGCGCGCCGACATCGTGAGCATCCCGATCGCGTGGACGGCGGCCGAGGTGCGCGCGTACGTGGGGGAGGTGATCCGCCAGGCCCGGAGCCGCTACGGGCTCGAGGTGGAGGTGCCGGCCGACATCCCCCTGATCGACGGCTACCAGGGCGCCGGCCGGGGCGGGGTGCGGGCCGAGGTGCTGGCGACCGTGGTGGAGGTGGCGAGGACCGAGGGGCTCGTGCTCGACCCCGTCTATACCGGCAAGGCGTTCCACGCGCTCCTGGACGTCCTGGGCCGCGCGCCGGACGCCCTCGGCCGCCGCGTCTGCTTCATCCACACCGGCGGCGTCTTCAGCATCTTCCCCTTCCGCCGCGAGCTCGGCCGCCTCCTCGACGGCGCCGCCTGATAGAATCGGACCCGCATGCCGGAGCTGCGCCTCAGCGGCGGGGCCCTCGACGGCCTCGCCCTCCATTACCTGATCGCCGGCCGGGGGCCGGCGGTCGTGCTGGTCCACGGCCTGGGCGGCTTCGCCGAGTCATGGCGGCACACGGTGGAGACCCTGGCCGCGCGCAACACGGTGGTCGCCCTGGACCTGCCCGGCTTCGGGCGCTCGGCCAAGCCCCGGGCGCGCTACGGGCTGGGCTTCTTCGCCGACGTGGTGGGGGGGCTGCTCGACGCCCTGGGGATCTCGCAGGCCTCCCTCGTCGGCCACTCGCTCGGCGGAGCCGTCGCGCTGACCTTCGCGCTGACCCGGCCCAGCCGGGTGGACCGGCTCGCCCTCGTGGCCAGCGTGGTGCCCGGCTTCTACCGGCTCTCGCTTCCGTACCGCGTGGCCGTGCTGCCGGTCCTGGGCGATCTGCTGGCTCTGGGGCGAGCGGCGCCGCTGTACCGGGCCGCGATCGCCCGGTGCTTCCACGTGCGGGCGCCGGCCGAGGTGGACTTCCTCGTGGGGCACGCCTACGCGGAGCGAACCTGCTGGACGGCCCGGCTGGCGTTCCTGGCCACGCTGCGCCACGCCCGGGAGGATCTGGTGGCCCGGGCCGCCGACTACCGCCGGGCCATCGCCGCGCTGGACATCCCCGTGCTCCTGGTGCACGGCCGGCAGGATCGCGTCATCCCGGCCGAGTCCTGCCGCCTGGCGGCGGCCGCGCTGCCGCGTGCCGAGGTGCGCTGGCTGGACGAGTGCGGGCACTTCCCCCATCTCGAGCGGGCCGCCGAGGTCAACGACTGGCTGGGGGAGTTCGTGGCCGAGCGGCCCGCGCCGCGCTGAGGCGATGGACGAGATCAGTCCCCAGGAGCTGAAGAGCCGACTGGACGCCGGCCAGGCCCCGGTGCTGCTCGACGTGCGGCAGGACTGGGAGACGCGGCTCTGCCGCCTGCCGCACGCCCTGCACATCCCGATCGAGGAGATCGAGCTGCGCGTCGAAGAGCTGAACCCCGAGGACGAGATCGTCGTCTACTGCCATCAGGGTGTCCGCAGCGCCGCCGTGGCGCACTACCTGCGGCAGCTCGGCTTCACGCGCGCCCGGAACCTGGCCGGCGGCCTGGACGCCTGGGCGCGCACCGTCGATCCCTCGATGCCGCGCTACTGATGGCCGACGCGCTCCGCGTGGAGCGGGCAGGGCCGGTCGCCCGCTGCACGCTCGCCCGGCCGCCGCTGAACCTGCTCGAGCCGGGCATCATCGCCGAGCTGCGCGCGGCCTTCCGGGGCCTGGCCGAGGAGCCGTCGGTCCGCGTGGCGGTCCTCGCCGCCAGCGGGCGGGCCTTCACGGCCGGGATGGACGTGCGCGTGCTGGGTGGCCTCGACGTGGCCGGCGCGCGGAGGCTGATCACGGCCCTGCACGAGGCGATCGAGGCCGTGCATCACGCGCCGTTCCCGGTCGTGGCCGCCATCAACGGCCCGTGCCTGGGCGCCGGGTTCGAGCTGGCGCTGGCCTGCGACCTCCGGGTGGCCGCTGCCGGCGCGGCGTTCGGGCTCCCCGAGGTCCGCGTCGGCGTGCCCTCGGTCATCGAGGCGGCCCTGCTGCCCGCGCTCGTCGGGCCTGGCCGGGCGGCCGAGATCCTGCTGACCGGCGAGCCCATCCCGGCCGAGCAGGCCCTGGCCTGGGGCCTGGTGAACCGGGTGGTGCCGGCCGCCGAGCTGGCCCGGGCCACCGACGGCCTCGTGGAGAAGATCCTGGCCGCCGCGCCCCGGGCCGTCCGGCTGCAGAAGGAGCTGATGCTGCGCTGGCGCTACACCGACCTGGCCACCGCCATCCGCTGCGGCATCGACGCCTTCGCCATCGCCTACGCGAGCGGCGAGCCGGCCGAGGGGGCGGCCGCCTTCCTGGGCAAGCGCCCGCCCCGGTTCGAGGAGGCACACTGAAGGTCCGCACGGTGACCGTGGACTTCTGGGGCACGTTGCTGTTCGACGGCCCCGGCAGCGACGAGCGGTACCGGCGGGTACGCCTCGCCGAGTTCGAGCGGATCCTGGCCGGGGCCGGACATCCCGTGGCGCGGGCGGCGCTCGAGCGCGGCTATGCCGCGTCGGGGGCCTGGCTCGGTCGCCTGTGGAGCACGGACCGCGACGTCCCGGTGGTCGAGCACGTGCGGACCATCCTCCGCGCCGTCGACGCGGGGCTGCCCGAGCGACTCGGCCCGGACGTGCTGGCAGGCCTGGTGGAGGCCTACGGGCGGCCGGCGCTGCAGATCCCGCCGGCGGTGGACGATGGTGCCCTGACGGCCCTGGAGACGCTGCGCGCGCGCGGGCTGACGCTGGCCGTCGTCTCCAACACGATGCGGACCCCCGGCCGCGTGCTGCGCCAGCTCCTAGCCCGGTACGGGCTGCTCGACTGCTTCGCCCACACCGTGTTCTCGGACGAGGTCGGGGTGCGAAAGCCGTCGCCGGAGATCTTCCACGCGGCCCTCCGGGCCGTCGGCGGCGAGGTGGGGACGGCCGTCCACGTGGGCGACGATCCGGTGCTCGACGTCGAGGGAGCCCGCCGGGCGGGAATGCGCGTGATCCAGGTGAATCCGGCCGGCGGCGGGCAGGGCAGTCCGCCACCGGACGCGGTGATCGCCCGGCTCGCCGCGCTGCCCGAGGCCGTCGCCGCCCTCGAGGCCTGAGGGGGCTGGTCGAGGGGGGCCCTCGGGGAAGGCCCCCCTCGAATGACTACCGCCGCCGGAGGTACCGCGCGCCGAGGAGCCCGAGACCGACGAGCAGCGCGCCGAGCGGCTCGGGCGCGTCCAGCCGGGACGGCGAGGTGCTGGAGCACGCGTTGCCGTTGCACGAGGTTGCCGATGCGGACGCCGAGCGGTTGAGGGCTCCCGCGACCCCGCCGCTGCGGGACCGGCCGTCACCGAACGCGAAGGCGGGTGAGGCGCTGGCCACGACGATGGCGGTGATCGCGATCCCTGCGAGAAGACGAGCGAGCATGGTGCACCACCTCCTTGTTCCTGGATCGTCGAGGCGACTCAAGAGCCGTGCCGGACTGTAAGTCCGTGAAAAGCCGGGAAATCGAGCGCTTGAACCGCGGTCACGGCTGCGCGGAGTGCTGCACACCCCCGCAAGCGGCTGCAGGGGCGCGGGGGAGCTAGCCGACCCGGAAGCTGGCGGTGCGGGGGCGCATCCCGATCTCCTCGAGATAGCGCCGGATCGGGTCGGTGTTCCGCTCGGCGTACGCCTTCAGGACCAGGGACGACAGGCCGCGGTGGTAGGTGGCGGCGCCGTGAGGACCGCTCCGGCGGCCCAGCACCTTGAGCTGCTCGGTCTCGCGGTGACGGACGATGGCCCCGAAGCTGACCGGGCCGGAAACCCAGTCCTCGGGGTCGCGCGCCGACAGTTCCCGGAGCTCGCCCACGCGCTCCCAGTCGGGCGCGAACTCGCGCAGCACCCGGTCGAAGAGCACGCCGGCCTCTCCCGCAGAGATCACCGGATGCCGGCCGGCGTGGCCAGGCCCGCCCGCAGGGCGGCGCGTGCCGCCGGATCGCCGCGGAGGCCACGGCTCATGTCCCAGGGCGAGACGTGCCGGGTGCTCACGGCGCCGTCCGGCAGGGCCACCGTCACCGCGTACGAGGCGTCGCGCACCTCGACCGAGATGAGCCGGCAAGGGGCCGGGAGGTCGTGAAGGACCTCGGCGATGAACTTCACCATCTTGACGGGAGCCGACTTCTCGCTGAGCAGGCGGGTATCGCGCATCGGTGCCGAGCCGCGACAGCAAAGGGGGTGCCACGGCGGCCCGCCGGTCCCAACCCGCGGAAAGACGCCTCTTCCCGCCGGCCGCGGCCTCGCGGAGGTTGCCAGCCTGGCAACCGCGCCGGCTCGCGGTGCCAGGCGGGCGCCGTCACCTTGTATGGCGGCAGACGATGCCGGTAATATACGCGGGCGATGACCCTGGCCGAGCTGCGCGCCAAGATCCGGGACATCAAGGACTTCCCGACGGAGGGCGTGCTCTTCAAGGACATCACCACCCTGCTCAAGGACGGCGCGGCCTTCCGGTACGTCATCGACCGGCTGGCCGAGCGCTACCAGGGCGAGCGGGTGGAGGTGGTGGTGGGCGTCGAGTCCCGGGGCTTCATCTTCAGCGGCGCGCTGGCCCACCAGCTCAACGCCGGCTTCGTGCCCGTCCGCAAGCTGGGCAAGCTGCCGGCGAAGACGATCGAGGTCGAGTACGAGCTGGAGTACGGCCGGGACGCCCTGGCCATGCACGAGGACGCCATCCGGGCCGGGCAGCGGGTGCTGGCCGTGGACGATCTGCTGGCCACCGGCGGCACCATGGCGGCCACCCTGCGGCTCGTCGAGCAGCTGGGGGGGCAGGTGGTGGGGGTGGCGTTCCTCATCGAGCTGGCGTTCCTGCACGGCCGCGAGAAGCTCAAGAACTACCCCCTGCACTCGCTGATCGTCTATGACTGACCGCCGCGGGACCTGGCTGCTCGCCGGGCTCCTGGTCGTGCTGGCCGCCGGGCCGGCCGCGGCCCAGGAGGCCCCGGGCCGCATCAGCGCCGGGCTGCTGCTGAGCATCGTCGGCACGCCGGTCGAGTCGCACCAGGCGGCGTTCGACGAGGCGCTCCGCGAGCCGGTGCCGGACCTCCGCCCGCCGCAGGGCGTGCTGCTGCCGGACGGCAGCGTGCGCTACGGCAAGGTCACCGTGACGGTCAAGAACCCGTGCCCGCCGGGGACGGCGCATGACGAGCCGCCGCCACTGCCGGGCCGCCGCCCCCGCCGGTAGCGACCCTCTGGCCGCGGCTCGCCGCCGGCCCCGCTCGAGGAGGACCGAATGGCCATCAAGAACGTGGGTGTTCTCGGCTGTGGCCTGATGGGCTCCGGCATCGCCCAGGTATCGGCCCAGGCCGGCTTTCCGACGACCGTCGTGGAGGCGAGCGCGGAGCTGCTGCAGCGCGGCCTGGCCGCCCTGCGCGCGACCCTGGACGGGCTGGTGGGCCGGGGCAAGATGGAGGCCCGGATCCGCGACGAGATCCTGGGCCGGATCCGGGGCAGTGCCCGCCTGGAGGACCTCAAGGACTGCGACCTGGTCGTCGAGGCCATCACCGAGAACCAGCCGCTCAAGAACGAGACCTTCGCCCGGCTCGACCGCGTCTGTCCGCCGCACGCGATCCTGGCCAGCAACACCTCGTCGTGCAACGTGACCGCGATGGCGGCGGCCACCCGGCGCCCGGCCCGGGTGCTCGGCCTGCACTTCTTCAACCCCGTGCCGCTCATGAAGCTGGTCGAGGTCGTCCGCACGATCCTCACCGACGAGGCGACGGTGACGGCGGCCACCGAGTGGGTCCGGAGCCTGGGCAAGACGCCGGTGCAGACGCGGGACTCGACTGCGTTCATCGTGAACCGGCTGCTGGTGCCCTACCTGCTCGACGCCATCCGGCTCTACGAGCAGGGCCTGGCCTCGCTGGAGGACATCGATCAGGCCATGAAGCTGGGCTGTGGCTACCCGATGGGGCCGTTCACGCTGCTCGACCTGGTGGGGCTCGACACGACGATGGCCGTGGCCGAGGTGATGTTCGAGGAGTTCCGCGAGCCGCGCTACGCGCCCCCCCCGCTGCTCAAGCGCATGGTGCTGGCCGGCCACCTGGGACGCAAGAGCGGCCGCGGCTTCTACACCTACTGACCGCCGCCCGCTGTCGGGTTCGACCGGACGCGCTACAGGCGGACGGTGTCGGCGAGGCGGCCGCGGGCCGCCTCAGGGTAGGCCGGCAGGCGGGTGTAGCGCGCCCGGATGCTCTCGAGCGCCAGGCAGCGCACGAGCCCACGCGCGTGGAGCGTGTACCGCGCGACCAGCGCCAGGATGCGCAGGCCGTAGACGCAGGAGGCGCCGAAGCCGGCCGAGGAGGCCTCGGGGAAGTACCGCGTGGGCACCGCGATCTCGTCGATCCGGAAGCCGGCCGCGACCACCTGGGCGATGATCTCCTGGTCGAAGATGAAGCCGTCGGAGTTCATGTGGAAGTTCACCGTCTCCAGCACCTCGCGCCGGAAGGCGCGGTAGCCGGTGTGGTACTCCGACAGCGCGAGCCCGAACGTCCGGTTCTCCACGGCGGTCAGGAAGCGGTTGGCCACGTACTTCCACCACGGCATGCCCTGGGCCAGCGCCGAGCCGCTCTTGAGCCGCGACCCCAGCACGACGTCGGCGCGGCCGGCGATGATCGGCTCGATCATCTGCGGCACCAGGCGGGGATCGTACTGGTAGTCGGGGTGGACCATGACGACGATGTCCGCCCCCGCCCGCAGGGCCTCCGTGTAGCACGTCTTCTGGTTGGCGCCGTAGCCGTAGTTGCGGTTGTGGACGAAGACCTCGAGGCCCAGCTCGCGGGCGACGTCGAGCGTCTCGTCCGTGGAGCCGTCGTCCACCAGGATCACCGTGTTCACGGCGTCCTTGGGCAGCGCCTCGTAGGTGAGCCGGAGCGTCCGGCTCGCGTTGTAGGCCGGCATGACCACCACGACCTTCGGCGCCGGCAGCGGTGTCACGGGACGGGCGTCAGCAGGATGGCCGTCAGGACCAGCAGGATGGCGGCCACGAGCAGCCAGTCCAGCCGGGTCAGCGGCTCGATGCGATGGAGCCGGGAGTGATGTCGCACGGCGGCCGTCCTGTGCAGGGCAGGTGCCAACCGGAACGTGCAGCCGGTCGCGGACTTACGGCTCGCCGCCACTCTCCGGCTGGCCCCGCGTGCCAGCCGGGGTGACGAAAACCGTCACCCCGCGGCTCGTGGTATCCTCCGGGCGCCTCATGCGCACGGGCCTCGCCGTCCTGAGCGTGGCGCTGGCCGTCCTGGCCGGCGGAGCGGCCGCGGCCGAGGCGCCGCCCGCCGCGGGCGCGCCCGATCGCCTCCGGG
>JBBIIW010000049.1:0-11762 GCA_037446305.1 Candidatus Rokuibacteriota bacterium | reverse complement strand
GGCCGCGCTGCGGGCGCGGCGCGGCGGTGCCGACCTTGACAGGGCGGCGGCCGCCCCCTAGGCTGCCGGCACCGGGAGGGACCCATGAGACGAGCACCGTTCGCCGCCATCGCCGTTGTCGTCGCGGCCGCGCTGGGCGTGGCCGCCGCCCAGGACCTGCCCAAGCTCCACGTCAAGGCCATCGGGCTCAACAGCAACACGGTGGCCTCCGACATCGACGAGAAGACGTTCTGGACGAAGACGATTCCCGAGGCCTCGAAGGGGCAGATCAGCGCCGACTGGGTGCCGGTCGACCAGTCCGGCATCAAGGACTTCCAGATCGCCCGCATCGCCAAGCTGGGGGTGACCGACTTCGCCGCCACCGACATCTCCAAGCTGGCCGGGGACGACCCGCGGTTCGAGGGCTGCGACCTGGCCGGGCTGGCCCTGGACATCGAGACGGCGCGCCGGGCCTGCCAGGCCTGGAAGCCGGTCATGAACCGCGCGCTGGAGAAGTTCGGAGCCCGGCTGCTGAGCGTGGGCACCAACCCGCCGCAGGTCTTCTGGTGCCGGATGCCGATCAGCGGCCTGGCCGACCTGCGGGGCAAGAAGATCCGCGTGTTCAACAAGACCATGACCGACTTCATCCAGGCCGTGGGCGGCACCACCGTCACCCTGCCGTTCGGCGAGGTGGTGCCGGCGCTCCAGCGGGGGGTGGTGGACTGCGCGGTGACCGGCACCCTGTCGGGCAACACCGCCGGGTGGCCCGAGGTGACCACGCACATCTACCCGCTCTACATGGGCTGGTCGATCAACGCCGAGCTGGTGACGACCGCCTCCTGGAGCCGGTGGAGCCAGCCCCTGCAGCGGTTCTTCAGCGAGCAGTTCGCCCGGCTGGAGGACACCATGTGGAAGACGGGCGCCCAGGCCACCGCCGAGGCCGACAGCTGCAACGTCGGCCAGGACCCCTGCCGGCTGGGCAAGAAGGCGAAGATGACGATCGTGCCCGTCTCGGAGGCGGACCGGAAGCTCCACCGCGAGCTGATGGAGTCCGTGGTCCTGGTCAACTTCGGCAAGCGCTGCGGCAAGGAGTGCGCCCGGGAGTGGAACGAGACGGTCGGGAAGGTCGTCAACCTGGCCATCCCGCTTGACAAGATCTAGGCGCGATCCGCTCCTGCGCGCGGCGCAGGGGCTCTCGCGGGCCGGCATCTGGCTGAGCGGCGCCCTCCTGGTGGGCGCCGCCGGCCTCGTCGGCGTGGATGTCGTCCTGCGCAAGGTGTTCGACAGGTCCGTCGGCGGCGCCGACGAGGTCTCCGGCTACGTCCTGGCCATCGGCAGCGCCTGGGCCTTCGGCTACTGCCTGCTGGAGCGCGCCCACATCCGCATCGACTCCCTCTACGTCTGGCTGCCGGAGCGGGTGCGGGCGGCGCTGGACGTCCTGGCGCTGGCCGTCTTCACGGGGTTCGTCGCGCTGGTGGCCTGGCACGCCTGGGGCGTGCTCGACCAGTCATGGGCGGTCGGCGCCCGGTCCATCTCGCCCCTGGCCACGCCGCTCGTCATCCCCCAGGCCCTCTGGCTGGTCGGCCTCCTGAGCGTCCTGGTCGCCGGCGTCACGCTGCTGCTGCGCGCCGTGCCCGCGCTGGCCCAGGGGCGGCACCTCCAGGTGGGCCGCCTCGTGGGCTACCGGGCGGTGAGCGAGGAGCTCGAGGAGGAGATCGAGCGGGAGCAGAAGCGGCACGAGCACCGCCGGCCGTGATCGCGACCACCGTCGCCGTGCTCCTGCTGCTGCTGGCGCTCAGCGTGCCGGTGGCGGCGGGCGTGGGGGTGCTGGGGCTGGTGCTCGATCGCCTCTACTCGCCGCTGCCGCTCTACCGGGCGCTGGGCGAGGTGACGTGGTCGGCCTCCACCGACTTCCTGCTGGTCGCCATCCCCCTCTTCGTGCTCCTGGGAGAGATCCTGCTGCGGTCGGGCCTCGCCGAGCGGATGTACGGGGCCATGGTGCAGTGGCTGTCGTGGCTGCCGGGCGGCCTCATGCACTCCAACATCGCCTCCAGCGCGCTGTTCGCCGCCATCAGCGGCTCCAGCGTGGCCACCGCCGCCACCATCGGGACGGTGGCGGTGGGCGAGATCGACAAGCGGGGCTACAACGAGCGCTTCTTCCTGGGGACGCTGGCCGCCGGCGGCACGCTCGGCATCCTCATCCCCCCGTCCATCAACATGATCGTCTACGGGGTGCTGACCCAGACCTCCATCCCCCAGCTGTACCTGGCCGGCATCGTGCCCGGCGTGGTGCTCACCGTGCTGTTCATGCTGACCGTGCTGCTGGGCTGCCTGATCCGGCCCCGGTGGGGCGGCCGGGCCGTCCGCACCGACTGGTCGAGCCGCCTGGCGGCCCTGCCCGACCTGCTCCCCCCGCTGTTCATCTTCGTCGTGGTCATCGGCTCCATCTACGCCGGGCTGGCCACGGCCACCGAGTCGGCCGCGCTCGGCGTGCTGGCCGCCCTGGCCCTGGCCGGCGCCCGCCGCCGGCTCACCTGGGCCGTGATGCGGGAGATCATCGAGGGGACGATGAAGACCACCGGGATGATCATGGCCATCCTGGTCGGCGCCTACTTCCTGAACTTCGTGATGATCGCCATCGGGCTGGCCCGCATGGTGAGCGACGCCATCACGCACCTCGGCTGGTCGCCGGGGCAGACGCTGGTGGCGGTCGTCGCCTTCTACGTCGTCCTGGGCATGTTCATGGAGACGCTCTCCATGATGGTGGCCACCATCCCGCTGGTGACGCCGGTGATGGTCGGGCTGGGGTACGATCCGGTCTGGTTCGGAGTGCTGGTCATCCTCCTGATCGAGACCGCGCTCATCACCCCGCCGGTGGGGCTCAACCTCTACGTGGTCCAGGGGGTGCGCGGGCGCGGGCAGATCGTGGACGTCATCGTCGGCTCGGCGCCGTTCGTCCTGACGCTCTTCCTGATGCTGGCGCTCCTGTCCTTCTTCCCCGGCCTGGCGCTCTGGCTGCCGCAGACCGCGATGCGGTGACGCCGGCGGGGGCCGCGTGAAGCTCGGCTTCCACGTCGGCCAGGTGGTGCCGGCGGGCGCCGACCTGCAGCGGCAGTGGCGTGACCACCTGGAGCAGTGCCGGGCCGCCCGCGACGCCGGCTTCGACTTCCTGTCCTGGGGCCACCACTGGCTCATCCACCCCTTCCAGCACTTCCAGCCCATCCCGGCCCTGGCTCGCCTGGCCGCGGACGCCGGCCCCATGACGCTGGTGACCGGGGTGCTGCTCACGCCGCTGCTCAACCCCGTGCAGGTGGCCGAGAACATCGCGACGCTCGACCACATCGCCGAGGGGCGCCTGATCTTCGGCGTCGGCCTGGGCTACCGGCCGGAGGAGTTCGAGGCGGCGGGCGCCAGGCTCGCCGAGCGGGTCGCCCGCTTCGAGGAGGGCCTGACGCTCGTGCGCCGGCTGTGGACGGAGGACCGCGTGACCCACCACGGCCGGTTCTACCGCGTGACGGGCGCCCGCCCGACCGCGCGGCCGTATCAGCGCCCGCACCCGCGCATCTGGATCGCGGCCTCCGCCGAGGCGCCCGTGCGCCGGGCGGCGCGCCTGGGTCATGCCTTCTTCGCGCTCGGCACCGTCCCGCAGGCGACGATCGCGCGCTGGGTGGACGTCTGGCGGGCCGGGCTGCGCGAGCACGGTCACGCCGGGCCGCCCGACATCGCCGTGCACCGCGAGATGTACGTGGCGGAGACGCGCGCGGAGGCGTGGCGGCAGGCCCGGCCGCGCATCGAGGCCAAGTACGAGGGCTACGCGCGCCATGGGCTGCCCGGGGTGGGGGACGCGCTGGCCGGCGGCATCGAGGCGCTCATGCGCGACCCGTTCATCGTCGGCGATCCTGACGACGCCCTGGCCGCGCTCGCCCGCTACGCGGCCCTCGGCGTCACCCACGCCACCGTCCGCCTCCTGTGGCCGCACATGCCCCAGGCCGAGGTGCTCAGGATGATCGAGCTCGTCGGCGCCCGGATCGTCCCCGCTGTTCACACGCTGTGACCGGCGGCCCCGGGGCCCGGCCTGGCGCTCCGCAGTGGGCTCGCGGCGCCGGACGGGTGGCGCCGTGCCGGACGCCGGCGAACGCGCTCAGGGGTGAGCCAGGTCCGGAGGGCCGGCTTCCCGGGGCGCCCGCACGGCCTCGGCGAAGCCGGCCAGCACCGGATGCGGGCGGTCCGGAGCGGAGCGCATCTGGGGCAGGAAGAGCGTGGCCAGGAAGAACGGATGCTGGGGCAGCTCGACGATCCGCAGCTCGCCGTCCTCGCCGAAGCCGCTCAGGCGGAGGCCGGCCTGCTCGAGGGCCGCGTGATACGCGGGGTCGACCCCGTAGCGGCAGCGGAAGTCCTCGACCGGGGTGCGGCCCCCGTACAGCGCGTGGGCCCGGGTCCCGGGCACGAGCCGGACCGGCTGCTCCAGCCCGACCAGCGAGCAGGCGAGCGCGGTGACCACCAGCCGCGTGCCGTCCGGGTTCGTCTCGGCGTGATCGGCGTCCTCGAGCCCGAGGACGTTGCGCGCGAACTCGACGATCGCGTGCTGGAAGCCGCCTCAGGTGCCGACGAGCGGCACGCCGCGCTCGCGGGCCAGGCGGACGGCGGCCAGCGCGCCCTCCATGCTGCGGTAGGGGCTGGCCGGCGCGATGAAGAGTCCGGCGTACCCGGCCAGGCGCCCCTCGGGCCGGGCGGGCTGGACGGCGTCCGTGGGAACCCACTCCCAGTCCAGGCCGAGGTGGGCCAGGGCCTCGTCCGTGGCCCGGTGGGTCGGATTCCCGGCCGTGTGGTCGCCGACGACCGCAACCCTCACCGGTCGCTGGCCAGCTTGCCGTTCACGCCCCAGTTCGACTTCTCGACGTCCTGGAAGACGATGTGCACCTGGTCGGGCGTGGTCTTGCCGATCCGCACCATGGCGTCCGTGATGGCGGCCACGATCTCGCGCTTCTGCTGCTCCGTCCGTCCCGCGTACCACTGGATGGTGATGTTCGGCATGGCTCCTCCTGGGCCCCACGGCCGGGCGCCCGTCCCTAGCGTACACGACGCCGCCGTGCGCGATCCGGTGCCTCCGGCGGCGGCCTACCCGGCGCCCGCCCACAGCGCGAGGCCCGCCGCCACGAACGCCGGCGCGCCGTCCCCGGGGGGCGGGCTCCTGGAGTACACTGCTGGCGCGTAGCCCGGTCGCTGGAGGTCATCGTCATGGCGGTGAAGGCCCTGCTCCACTACGCCCTCGAGGTCCCCGACCAGACGGTCGGCGAGCGCTTCTACCGCAGCTTCGGCCTGGTGGACGAGCCGGGTCGTGACGGCGCGGTCCACCTGCGCCCGGCGCCGCTCACGCGCGAGTCGGTCCTGCTCTACCCCGGCCCCCGCAAGCGCCTGCACCACCTGGCCTTCGGCGCCCCCGGGAGCGAGTTCGAGGCCACCCGGGAGTCGCTGCGCCGGGCCGGAGTGCGCGAGGTGGACCCCCCGCGGGGCGCCCCCGAGGGCGGCGTCTGGTTCCGGGACCCCGACGGCAACCTGGTCACGGTGCGGCCCGAGGCCGCCGAGACGCCGCCCCCCGACCCGCCGCTCCGGCTCAACAGCCCCGGCCGCGTCACCCGGGTGGCCGAGCGCGGCTATCCCGACCGGCTGGTGGCGCGCCCGCGCCGCCTGGGCCACGTCCTGCTCTTCACCGGCGACCTCGAGCGCCAGCTCGACTTCTACACCCGCGTGCTGGGCATGAAGCTGTCCGACCGCGCGCGGTCGATCGTCGCCTTCCTGCGGTGCACGACCGACCACCACAACCTGGCCTTCCTGGCCTCGAGGGGCCCGGGCTTCCATCACGGCTCCTTCGAGGTCGGCAGCATGGACGAGATCGCGATGGGGGCCCAGCGCATGCTGGAGGCCGGCTGCCCGCCGGGCTGGGGGCCGGGCCGGCACGTCATCGGCTCGAACTTCTTCTACTACGTGCGCGACCCCTGGGGCTCCTTCGCCGAGTACTTCCACGACATCGACTGCATCCCCGAGGACTGCGCCTGGCAGCCGGCCGACTTTCCCCCGGAGGACGCCCTCTACCGCTGGGGCCCCCCGGTGCCGGAGGACTTCGGCCTGAACCGCGAGCTGGAGGGCTGAGCGGCGGGCCTACCGCAGGGGCCGGAAGAAGGCCTGGATGTCGGCGGCCAGCGCCTCGGGCTCCTCCAGGGCGGCGAAGTGGCCGCCGGCCGGCATCCGGGTCCAGCGCTGGATGTTGTAGACGCGCTCGGCCCACGCCCGCGGCGGGTGGAGGATCTCGCGGGGGAACGAGGCGTAGGCCGTCGGCACCCGGATCGGCTGCTCCTCCGAGATCGGCCACGGCCGGTGCATCCGCGCGTAGTACGGCCAGAAGGACGAGCCGATGGCGCCGGTGACCCAGTAGAGCATCACGTTGGTGAGCAGGACGTCCTTCGAGAAGCGCCGCTCCACCTCGCCCCCGCAGTCGCTCCAGCTCCGGAACTTCTCGACGATCCAGGCGGCGAGCCCCACCGGGGAGTCCGTGAGCGCGTAGGCCAGGGTCTGGGGCTTCGTGCCCTGGATCCACTGGTACCCGGTCTCCTCGCGCATCCACCGGCTCAGCTCCTCGAGGTAGCTCTGCTCCTCGGGCGTCGGCGGCGCGGGCGGCGTCCGGTCGCGGCGCATGGCCAGGAGGTTCAGGTGGATGCCGACCAGGCGGTCGGGATGCACCGCGGCCAGGCGGGAGACGACGAAGGCGCCCCAGTCGCCGCCCTGCGCGGCGAAGCGCGGGTAGCCGAGCACCCCGGTCATGAGCGTCGCGAACACCTCGGCGATCTCCTCCACGCCGTAGCGGGGCTGCCCGGGGCGGAACGAGAACGTGTAGCCGGGGAGCGAGGGCGCCACGACGGTGCAGGCGTCGGCGGGGTCGCCGCCGAAGCGGCCGGGGTCGGTGAGCCGCGGGATGATCGCCTGGAACTCCACGATCGAGCCCGGCCAGCCGTGCGCGAGCAGCAGGGGCAGGGGGCGCGGGCCCGCGCCGGGCGCGTGGATGAAGTGCAGCTCCAGGCCGTCCACCGTCGCCGTGAACTGGGGCAGGCGGTTCAGCGCCGCCTCCTGGGCCCGCCAGTCGTACTCGTCGCGCCAGTAGGCGACCAGCGCCTGCAGGTAGCCGAGGCTGGTCCCGAAGCGCCAGCCGGCCCCGGGCGGCTCGTCCGGCCAGCGGACGCGATCGAGCCGGGCGCGCAGGTCGGCCAGCACCGCGTCCGGCACGTGGATCGCGAACGGGCGCGGCCCGCTCAGGGGCGCCTCACGACGCCCGGCCCGGAAACACGTACGTCGCCTCTACGGCCTCGACGTCCCTCGGGGTGTCGGGCAGGAGCAGGTACTCCGAGGTGAACTCCTCGCTCTGCCCCGGCGCCAGGGTGACGGGCACGAACAGGGGACAGAGCAGCAGGGCCAGGTGCTCGCGGTGGGCCGCCGGCTCGACGCGATGGCCGACCCGCGCCGTCACCGGCCGGCGCCCGGTGTTGGTGGCGCGCAGGGTGACGCGGACGCGGTCGCCGGGGCTGAGGACCACGCTGGCCGGCGTCACGGTGACCTCCAGCGGCAGGCCGGGCTCGACCCGGGCGCCGAAGCGGACGCGCACGCCGCCCGCCCAGTCGAGGAAGATCCGCCAGGCGCCGGCCTCCCGCACCAGCTCGAAGGTCTCGTCGCCCTCCACGGTGGGCAGCGCCCCCTGGCGGTGCAGCGCGTCGAGGCGCTCCCGGATGCGCCGCCGCTCGGACCCGTTCAGCCGCCCCAGCACGTCCTCGTCCCAGTCGTGGAGCAGCGCGCGGATCCCGGGATCGTTGGCGTCGGGCAGGCGGAACCGCAGGGTCACCGTCGCCCGCTCGCCGTTCACCGCCGTCCGGGTGGCGGTGGCGCTGACGAAGCCGGCCAGCTGGTCCATGACCTGCCGGCCGAACCCCGCCAGCCGCGGATACTGCCGCTCGAACGTCGCCCGGTCCTTCACCCGGCGGTCGGCGTCCGAGATGAGCGCCCACAGCGCATCCACGTCGTAGGCGTAGAGCGCCTGGCCGTACCGGAGCGCCACCTGTTCGGGCGGCGCCGAGCGGGCGCAGGCCCCCAGCAGGGCCAGCACCGCCACCACGGCGCGGAGGCCGCGCCCCCGGCCCGGCCGCGGCCGCCTCACGGAGCGGTCAGCCCCGCGGCCACGGGGTCGGCGTGGCCGGCCCGTCGTACTTCGCCTCGATGGCCCGCCGGATCTCGGCCAGCGACCGCCCCTGGCTGCGCAGCACCGTCACGTCCCGCGTGACGTCCAGGCAGTGACGTCACGTGGCGGCGTGGCTGGTGAAGGTGATGCGGCCGTCGGGGTGGACGGCCTTCACGTAGCAGTCGCGGTTGCTCCGGTGGCCGAACTGCCCGCAGCCGCAGAAGCAGGGGATGTAGCGCAGCGCGTCGCCGTGCTCGACCGCGTAGCGGTACAGCGCCCGCACGTCCTCGGTGCCGGCGAACACCGGCAGCTGCCCGCGCGGCAGCGTCTGGACCTGGTCGCCGATCTCGTCGGTCGTCACCCGGCCGGCGCCCTCCTGCGCCGCCGGCCAGAGCCGCCAGGCGGCCAGGACCCCGGCGGCGACGCCCGCTCCGTAGAGGAACATCCGGCGGGTCGTGGCGCCCATCGCGGCGAGGATATGCCGCCGCCGCCCGGACCGCAAACGGCCGGCCCGGCGGGCGGGTCCGGGCGGCGCCGGCGGTGGTAGAGTGACGGTCATGACGGCACTCGCCGCGCTCGCCGTGCTCGGGCTGCTCGCGGTCCCGGCCTCGGCCGCCCCGTCGCTGGACGAGGTGATCCGGGGTGTGGAGACCGCCTACGGCCGGATGACCGATCTCAAGGCGGAGTTCAGCCAGACGTCCTTCAACAAGAGCCTGGAGACCACGATCCCGGCCCGGGGGGTCGTCTACCTCAAGAAGGGCGGCAAGCTGCGGTGGGAGTACGCCGAGCCGACCCGCCAGGAGGTCGTCTCCGACGGCAAGAAGCTCTGGGTGTACACCCCGTCGCTCAACCAGGTGAACGTCGGCGAGGCGCCGGAGGCGCTGGCCGGGCCGGCGGGCTCGTTCCTGGCCGGCCTGGGCCGGGTGCGCGAGCACTTCGAGGTCCGCTTCCTGAACCCCGCCCGGCCGACCGACGCCGCCGGCCACGTGGTGCTCGACCTGCGGCCGAAGGAGCCCCTGCCGACGCTCAGCCGGCTCATCCTGATCCTGGACCCCCAGGGCTGGCAGGTGCGCAAGGCCGTCGTCCACGACCAGTTCGAGAACACGGTGACCATGGAGTTCAGCCGGGTGGCGGTCAACAGCGGCCTGCCCGACCGGCTGTTCGCCTTCACCCCGCCGCCCGGCGTGGCCACCGTGCCGCTGCGGTAGACTGCGCGCATGGCCGAGCACTCGTTCGACATCGTCTGCAAGGTGGACATGCAGGAGGTCGCCAACGCGCTGGACCAGGCCCGGCGGGAGATCGAGACGCGCTACGACCTCAAGGGCACCAGGAACGAGGTCGTCCTGGACGGGCACGACCTCGTCATCACCGCCGCCGACGACATGAAGCTGAAGGCCGTGGCCGACATCCTGCAGTCGCGCCTGCACCGGCGCGGGGTGCCGCTCAAGGCTCTCACCTGGGGGCCGGTCGAGGACGCCGCCGGCGGGGCCCGGCGGCAGCGGGTCAGCCTCCAGCAGGGCATCCCGCCGGACAAGGCCCGCGAGATCGTGCGCCTGATCAAGGACACCAAGCTCAAGGTCCAGGCCCAGATCCAGGAGAGCCAGGTGCGGGTGAGCGGCAAGAGCCGCGACGACCTGCAGAAGATCATCGCCCTGCTCAAGGACCGCGACCTCGGCATCGCGCTCCAGTTCACCAACTACCGCGGCGCCTGACGGTGAAGGTCCACCTCACCACCCTCGGCTGCCCGAAGAACCAGGTCGACTCCGAGCTGATGCTCGGCATGCTGGCCCGGGCCGGCTTCCCCGTGGTCGAGCGGGCCGAGGAGGCCGACTGCCTCATCGTCAACACCTGCGCCTTCATCGACCGCGCCCGCGAGGAGTCGGTGACCACGATCCTGGAGCTGGCCCGGCTCAAGCAGCGGGGCCGGGCCACCTCGCTGATCGTGACCGGCTGCCTGACCCAGCGCTACGGCCAGGACGTCCTGCGCGAGATGCCGGAGATCGACGGCATCCTGGGGACGGCCGAGCTGCACCGGATCGTGGATCTGGTCCGGCAGGCGGCCGGCCGCCGCGACTGGGCGACGGCCGCGCCCCCCGGCTACCTCTACGACGCCGCCACGCCCCGGCTGCTGAGCGCCCGCGTGCCCTACGCGTACGTGAAGATCGCCGAGGGCTGCGACATGGGCTGCACGTTCTGCGCGATCCCCCGGTTCCGCGGGCGCCACCGGAGCCGCCCCCTGGACGACATCGTGAAGGAGGTCGAGGCGCTGGCGGCTCGGGGGATCCAGGAGGCGATCCTCGTCTCCCAGGACACGCTGGCCTACGGCCGCGACCTGCCCGGCAACGGCGACATCGCCGATCTCCTGCTCGCGCTGTCCGATACCCGCATGCCGTGGATCCGGCCCCTGTACCTGCACCCGGCCCACGTCAGCGACCGGCTCATCGCCCGGTGGGCCCGGGCGCGCGTGGTCCCCTACCTGGACCTGCCCGTCCAGCACGGCGACGACGGCGTGCTGCGCGCCATGCGACGGGCGGTGACGGCGCGGCGCATGCGCGACGTCGTGGCCGCCTTCCGGGAGGCCATCCCGGGCCTGACCGTGCGCACGACGGTCCTGGTCGGCTTCCCCGGCGAGACCGAGGCGGCGTTCCAGACGCTGCTCGAGTTCCTGGACGACGTCCGCTTCGACCGGCTGGGCGTCTTCGCCTACTCGCTGGAGGAGGGGACGCCGGCGGCGGCGCTGCCGGACCAGGTGCCGGCGGAGGTGGCCGCCGAGCGGGCGGCGGCCGTGCAGGAGCTGCAGGACGCGATCGCCTGGGAGCGTCACAAGGCGCTGATCGGCCAGGAGCAGGAGGTCCTGGTGGACGGCCCGAGCGCCGATCCCGCTTTCGCCTGGGAAGCCCGTACGGCCGGCCAGGCGCCCGAGATCGACGGCGTCGTGTACCTGCGCGGCCGCTTCGAGCCCGGGCGGTTCGCGCGTGTCCGCATCGTCGAGGTCGAGGGGTACGAGCTGGTCGGCGAGCGCGCCTAGGGCCGCCGGCGGTCTCGACAGGCTCGCCCTCGCCATCGCCACCGCCGGGGGCGCCGGGCTGGCGCCGGTGGCGCCGGGCACCGTCGCCAGCGCGCTGACCGCCGTCCTGCTCTGGCTGCTTCCGCTCTCGCCCGCCGGCCATGTCGGCGTCCTCGCGGCGCTCACCGCGGTGGGAACGTGGGCCGCCCACCGGGCGGAGACGGTCCTGGGCGGCAAGGACCCGGCGCCGGTCGTGATCGACGAGGTGGCGGGGATGACGCTCGCCGTCCTGGCCATGCCGCTCACGCCCGCCGTCCTCGGGGCCGGCTTCCTCCTCTTCCGGCTCTTCGACATCGCCAAGCCTCCACCCGCAGGCGCGGCGGAGCGTCTGCCCGGAGGCCTCGGCGTCATGGCCGACGACCTGGTGGCCGGCGCCTACGCCCTCGGCGTGCTGGCTCTCGGCCGGGCGCTGCTGCCATGACCGAGGGGGTGCGCCTGGTCGTTGCGGGGCTGGCCGGCGAGGCGGCCGACGAGGCCGCCGACAGCGTGGCCGCG
>JBBIIW010000048.1:0-11832 GCA_037446305.1 Candidatus Rokuibacteriota bacterium | reverse complement strand
CCGGCGGCGCCTGCTCGGCGCGCCGCTCCGGCTCGGCGGCCTGCTGCTCGGGCGCCGGCGGCGGCTGCGTGAGCGGGAACAGGTAGGCCTGGTAGATGATCAGGAGCGCCGCCATCAGGATGGCAGCCAGGATCGCGCGCTTCTCCATCGTCATGGGGTTCGCCGGCTCATCGCGGTCCGCCGCACCGGCGGCGGGTCATATCCTCCCGGGTGAAGGGGATGGCAGCGCAGCAGGCGGGCCAGGGCCAGCGCCGTGCCCCGCAGCGCGCCGTGCTCGATGATGGCCAGGCGCGCATACTCCGAGCACGACGGCGCGAAGCGGCAGTGCCCGCCGAGCAGGGGCGCCAGCAGCCACTGATAGGCGACGACGAGGGCCACGGCCGCACGGGTGGGCCAGGTCATGGGGCCGACCTGGGGATCGCGGCCAGTGCCGCTCGCAGCTCGCCGGCCAGCGCCGGGAAGGGCTCGTCCAGGGCCCGACGCTTGGCGATGACCATGAGGACGACCCCCTGCGGCGCCGCATCGCGCACGCCGCGAAAGGCCTCCCGCAACCGCCGCCGGGCGCGGTTCCGGCACACGGCGCCCCGCACCTGGCGGGACACCGCGAACCCCGCCCGCCGCGGCCCCGGACTCGGGCCCCAGAGCACGACGAGCGATGGCCGTTCGATCCGCTTGCCCTGCTGAAAGAGCGCCTGAATCTCGGCGCGGGTGGTCAACCGCTCGCGGCGCGGGAAGCGACCGCTCCTTACACGCTCAGCCGTTTCCGTCCCTTGGCGCGCCGCCGCTTGAGAACCTTCCGCCCGCCCTTCGTCCGCATCCGCTGCCGGAAGCCGTGCGTCTTGGCTCGACGGCGGCGATTCGGCTGGAACGTGCGCTTCATCTGCGCGCCTCTCCTCTCGATGCTGAAACCGTCGTAGTGTAGGCAGGCTCCGGAGGCAAGTCAACTTCGCCAACGCCCTTGCGGCCCCGATTTCGCGTGTGCTACCTTGCCGCATCCTGCTCGGCCCTGGTGAACCGTTGGGCTTGCTCCGCTCCGCGGCTGCGCAACGTTATCGAGACGAGACGACCGGCCCGGCTATCCACATCTGTGGATAACCGTGTGCGTAACCTGGGGTTCAGCCGTGTTAGATAGCCTTTGGGCGCGCCTGCTCGACGCCTCCGTCCGCCGTCTGCCCCCGGCGATCGTGGATACGTGGATTCGCCCCTGCCGCCTCCTCGCGGCCGAGGGCGACCACCTGCGCATCGCCGCCCCCAACCGCTTCTCGCGGGACTGGCTCGTGCAGCACCACCTGGAGACGCTGCACGCCGCCGCGCAGGAGTGCCTGGGCGGCCATCCCCGCATCTCGGTCGTCGTCGACGAGGCCCCGGCGGCGCCGCCCCCCGCGGCCCCGCCCCCGCCCCCCGCCGGGCGGTCCGAGGGCCTCAACCCGCGCTACACGTTCGACGCCTTCGTCGTCGGCTCCTCCAACCAGTTCGCCCAGGCCGCCTGCCAGGCGGTCGCCGAGCTGCCGTCGCGAGCCTACAACCCGCTCTTCATCTACGGCGGCGTCGGGCTGGGCAAGACGCACCTCCTGCACGCCGTCGGGCACCAGGCCCTGCGGCTCTTCCCGGGGATGACGGTCGTCTACCTCTCCTCCGAGCGCTTCACCAACGAGCTCATCAACGCCATCCGCTACGACCGCACGGCCGAGTTCCGCGCCCGCTACCGCAACATCGACCTGCTCCTCATCGACGACATCCAGTTCATCTCCGGCAAGGAGCGGACGCAGGAGGAGTTCTTCCACACCTTCAACGACCTCTACGAGTCCCGCAAGCAGATCGTCGTCTCCAGCGACTGCTCGCCCAAGGACATCCCGGAGATCGAGGAGCGCCTCCGCTCGCGCTTCGAGTGGGGCCTCATCGCCGACATCCAGCCGCCCGACTTCGAGACGCGCGTGGCGATCCTCAAGAAGAAGGCCGCCGTCGAGCGCGTGCGGCTGGACGACGACGTCGCCTTCCTGATCGCCAGCCGGATCAAGTCCAACATCCGGGAGCTGGAGGGCTCGCTGACCCGCATGATCGCCTTCTGCGCCCTGACCGGACGCGAGATGAGCGTCGAGCTGGCCCAGGAAGTCCTGGCCGACCTCTGGGGCGACGAGGAGAAGGTCATCACCATCGAGCAGGTCCAGCGCAAGGTGTGCGAGTTCTTCGGCGTCCGGCTCTCGGACCTCAAGGCCAAGAACCGGACGAAGGCGGTGGCCTTCCCGCGCCAGGTGGCGATGTACCTGGCCCGGCAGCTCACGCACGCCTCGCTGGCCGAGATCGGTCGTTCCTTCGGCGGCAAGGACCACACGACGGTTCTGCACGCCGTGGACAAGATCCAGGGCTTGATGCAGGAAGATCCCAAGCTCCGGCGGACGATCGAGGGGCTTATCCAGGGCGTGCAGCTGTGATCCACACCGCCAGGCCGTCCATCCACAGGGCTGTCCCGCGCCCATCCCCCGTCCAACCCCCCGTCCCGCCTGACGCCTTCCCGTCCCCGCGTTATCCACACCGCTCGGTGACTCCGGTGACTACGGGTTCTTCTTTCTTCTCTTCCTGACAACGGAGAACTCCATGGAAGTGGCGCTTGACCGCGAGGCGTTCCTCAGGGGCCTGCAGATGGTGCAGAACATCGTGGAGCCCCGGCAGACGCTGCCGATCCTGGCCAACGTCCTCCTGCAGGCCGAGGGCGAGACGCTCCGACTGAGCGCGACCGATCTGGAGGTGGCCGCCCGCGTGTCGGTGCCGGCCAAGGTCGCCGCCGGTGGCGCCATCACGCTGGCCGCCCGCAAGCTGGCCGAGATCGTGAAGGAGCTGCCCGTCTCGACGCTGACGCTGCGGGTGGCGGAGGGCACCGGCGTGACGATCCGCTGTGCCGGGGTGAACTACCGGATGGTGGGGCTCGCCGCCGATGAGTTCCCGGCCATCACCCCCGCGGCCCCGCCGGGCTGGCTCACGCTCGAGAGCAAGACGCTCCGCGAGATGCTGGCCCAGACGAGCTTCGCGGTCTCGCACGACGAGAGCCGCTTCGCCCTCAACGGCGTCCTGTTCGTGCTGCAGCCCAAGGAGCTGCGGCTGGTGGCGACCGACGGACACCGGCTGGCCGTCTCCACCCGGGGCGTGGGCCACGGGCTGAGCGGGGTGTCCGGCATCGTGCCCCGCAAGGCGGTGACCGAGATCATGCGGGTGCTGGGGGCGGGCGAGGACGTCCAGATCGCGCTCACCGACAACCAGTTCCTGCTCCAGATGCCGAACTTCGTGATGACCGCGCGCCTGATCGAGGGCCAGTTCCCGAACTACGAGGCGGTCATGCCCCGGCAGCATCCGGGCCGCCTGGCGGTGCGCCGGAGCGCCCTCATGGGCGCCCTGCGCCGGGTGTCGGTGATGGCGGAGGAGCGCAACAAGCCGGTCCGGTTCATCCTCGGGCCCGGCACCCTCACGCTGGCGGCGGCCAGCCACGACCTGGGGGAGGCGGAGGAGACGCTCGAGGTGGAGTACACGGGGCCGGAGATCGTCATCGGCTTCAACTCCCGGTACGTCCTGGACGCGCTCGGCCCCATGGAGCAGGAGGACGTCGTGGTCGAGCTGAAGGACAGCTTGAGCCCCGGCGTGATCAAAAGCGGGCAGGACGACGGGTACTGCTGTGTTATAATGCCCATGCGTATTTAGCGAGGATTTCGCTCTTGGATACAGGAGCCCAACCGGGTGCTGATTGGATGCCTCCAGGTCGTCGAATTCCGTAATTATCGTGACCTCTCCTGGAGCCCCTCACCCAAGCTGAACGTCCTCGCCGGAGCCAATGCTCAGGGCAAGAGCAACCTGCTGGAAGCCCTGGGATTCCTGCTGACCGGTCGCTCCTTTCGCACGAGTCGACTGGCCGAGGTGCCGGCCTGGGGGGCGGAGGCCGCCTCGGTGGCCGGCGAGCTGCGCCGGACCGAGGGCAGGCGCACGGTGCGGCGGGTCATCCAGAGGCGGCCGGCCGGCGGCTGGCAGGTGAGCGGCGAGGGGTGCGCGTGGGCCCGGGCGGTGGCCTTCGGGTGGCGGGACCTGGAGATCCTCAACGGCCCCCCGGCAGTACGGCGTGACTTCCTGGACGGGTTCGCGGCCCGGCTGTACCCCAGCCACCGGGCGGCGCTGCTCCGGTACCGGCAGGTCCTGGCCCGGCGCAACCTGCTCCTCCAGCAGGGCCAGGTCGGCGCCGACCTGGCCAGCCGCCTGGCGCCGTGGGATGTCCAGCTGGCGGAGGTGGGGATGGAGCTGATCGACCGCCGGCGCCGGGCCGTGGCGGCCCTGCAGACGGAGGTGGCCCGGATCTACCCCGGGCTGGCCGGCCAGCCGCAGAAGGTCGAGCTGCGCTACCGGTCGTCGGTCGGCGAGGCCGAGGAGCCGGGGAGGCTCCTGGAGGCCCTGGGCCGGCTGCGGCACGCCGAGGCCCGGGGCGGGCAGACGCTGGTCGGCCCCCACCGGGACGACCTGCTGATCGAGCTGGACGGCACCGATGCCCGCGTCTACGGCTCCCGCGGCCAGCAGCGGCTGCTGGCGGTGGCGCTGCGCCTGGCCGAGGTGCTGCCGATCACGGAAGTCACCGGGACGGCGCCCGTCCTGCTGCTCGACGACGCGCTGTCGGAGCTGGACGCGCGCGGGCGGCAGAACGTGCTGCGGGAGGTCGAGACGGCCGAGCAGGTGTTCCTGACCACGCCCGAGCCGATCGCCGCCGCCGCCACGCACTGGCGCGTCCAGGGAGGAGGGCTGGCCGCCGCATGACCGCCGAGACCTACACCGCCAGCGACATCAAGATCCTGGAGGGGCTGGAGGCCGTCCGGAAGCGGCCGGCCATGTACATCGGCGACACCGGCGCCTACGGCCTGCACCACCTCGTCTACGAGGTGGTCGACAACTCCGTGGACGAGGCGCTGGCCGGCTACTGCGACTCCATCAAGGTCATCCTGCACTCCGACGGCTCGTGCTCGGTGGGCGACAACGGGCGGGGCATCCCGGTGGACATCCACAAGGAGACCGGCAAGCCGGCCGCCGAGGTCGTGCTGACCACGCTCCACGCCGGCGGCAAGTTCGAGCACTCGGCCTACAAGGTGTCGGGCGGCCTGCACGGCGTGGGCGTGTCGGTGGTCAACGCGCTGAGCGAGTGGCTGGAGGTCGAGATCCGGCGCGGCGGGCAGGTGTGGACCCAGCGCTTCGAGAAGGGCGGCATCCCGGTCACCGAGCTGACGCCGGGCGAGAAGACGACCAAGCACGGCACCATCGTGCGCTTCAAGCCCGATCCCGCCATCTTCGAGGAGACCGCGTTCTCGTTCGAGACGCTGTCGAACCGGCTGCGGGAGATGGCCTTCCTGACCAAAGGCCTCAAGATCGTCATCGAGGACGAGCGGGACGGCCGCAGTCACACCTTCCTCTACCGGGGCGGCATCGTCGAGTTCGTCAAGCACCTGAACCAGAACAAGACGCCGATCCACCCCCGGGTCCTCTACTTCGAAGGCCGGAAGGGGGACATCGAGGTCGAGGTGGCCCTGCAGTACAACGACGGCTACCAGGAGAGCGTCTTCTCCTTCGCCAACAACATCAACACGCGGGAGGGCGGCACCCACATGACGGGGTTCCGGGCCGCCCTGACCAGCCGCATCGCGGCCTACGCCGAGGCCAACGGCTACCTCCGGGGCTTCAAGGGCGGGCTCACGGGCGAGGACGTCCGGGAGGGGCTGACGGCCGTGGTCTCGGTCCGGCTGCCCGACCCGCAGTTCGAGGGCCAGACCAAGGCCAAGCTCGGCAACACCGATGTCAAGGGCCTGGTCCAGCAGGTCGTCAACGACAAGCTGAGCGAGGCCTTCGAGGAGGATCCGACCACCGCCCGCAGGATCGCCGAGAAGTGCGTGCGGGCCGCGCAGGCCCGGGAGGCGGCCCGGAAGGCGCGGGAGCTCACCCGCCGCAAGGGCGTGGACGACGAGGGGCTGTCGGCCAAGCTGGCCGACTGCTCGGAGCGGGAGCCCCAGCACCGGGAGCTGTTCATCGTCGAGGGCGACTCGGCCGGCGGCTCGGCCAAGCAGGGCCGCGACCGGCGCACGCAGGCGGTCCTGCCGCTCCGCGGCAAGATCATCAACGCCGAGAAGGCCCGCTACGACAAGGTGCTGTCGCACAACGAGATCCGGCTGCTCATCTCGGCCATGGGCACGGGCATCGGGCCGGACGAGTTCGACGTGACCAAGCTCCGGTACCACAAGATCATCCTGATGACGGACGCCGACGTGGACGGCGCCCACATCCGCACCCTGCTGCTGACGTTCTTCTTCCGGCACATGGTGCCGGTCATCGAGGCCGGGCACCTCTACATCGCCCAGCCGCCCCTCTTCAAGGTCAAGAAGGGCAAGGTCGAGAAGTACCTGATGTCGGAGCGGGAGTTCGAGGAGTTCTTCCTGACCGCCTGGGTGGAGACGGCGGCGGTGAAGGTCGCCGGCGGCCGCCAGCCGCTGACGGGGCAGCCGCTGCTCGATCTGCTGCGGGCGGCCTCCGAGTTCCAGCAGGTCTTCGGCAAGTTCGTGAAGCGGGGCGTGCCGGCCGCCATCCTGCAGGAGCTGCTGCACCGGAAGTTCCGCGGGACCCGGCGGGGCCTGACGCACGCCGAGATCGGCGAGGCGATCGTGGCGGCGGCCTCGGCGGTCGACGGGTATACCATCTCGGTGCAGCCGGGCGACAACCCGGCCGACGGCAACACGGTGACGATCGCCGGGCCGCCGACCGTCGCGTTCAGCACGGAGCTGTTCAAGTCGCCGGACTACGCGACCCTGCTGGAGCTGTGGGAGAAGGTGGCGGCGGCGGCGAAGGGGCCGACGGCCGTCGTGGAGGGCGAGGGCAGGGAGCGCCCGGTCAGGAGCCTGGCCGAGCTGCTGGAGGTGGCGCTGGAGCTGGCCCGGCAGGGCGCCAGCGTGCAGCGCTACAAGGGGCTGGGCGAGATGAATCCCGAGCAGCTGTGGGAGACGACGATGAACCCCGACACCCGCACGCTGCTCAAGGTGACGATGGAGGATGCCGTGGCGGCGGACCAGATGTTCACGGTCCTCATGGGCGATGCCGTGGAACCGCGGCGGGAGTTCATCGAGCGGCACGCTCTCGACGTCGCCAACCTCGACGTCTGATTCCCATGCCAGGCCATCGCGCGCGGGCCGCCCTGACCGCGGCCGGCCGGCCCCGGCGCCACCCCCGCCGACCCCACTAGGAGATCGCATGCCCAACGAGCGTCAGGTCCCGGTGCCGATCGAGGAGGAGATGCGCAAGTCCTACCTGGACTATGCGATGTCCGTCATCGTCGGCCGGGCGCTGCCCGACATCCGCGACGGCCTCAAGCCCGTGCACCGGCGCGTGCTGTACGCCATGCAGGAGCTGGGGCTCAACTGGAACCGCCCCTACAAGAAGGCCGCCCGCGTGGTGGGCGAGGTCCTGGGCAAGTACCACCCCCACGGCGACGCGCCGGTGTACGACGCACTCGTCCGCATGGTCCAGGACTTCTCGCTGCGCTACCCGCTGGTGGACGGGCAGGGCAACTTCGGCTCGGTGGACGGCGACCCGCCGGCGGCCATGCGCTACACGGAGGCCCGGCTGGCCAAGATCGCCCACGAGATGCTCCTGGACATCGACAAGGACACCGTCGACTTCACGCCGAACTTCGACGAGTCCCTCCAGGAGCCGGTGGTCCTGCCCACCCGCCTGCCGAACCTGCTCGTCAACGGCTCGGCCGGCATCGCGGTCGGGATGGCCACCAACATCCCGCCCCACAACCTGCGCGAGGTGGTGGACGGGCTGGTGCTGCTCATCGACCAGCCGGCGGCGCCGGTGGAGGCCCTGCTGGAGGTCATCAAGGGCCCGGACTTTCCGACGGCGGGATACATCTACGGGACGGGCGGCATCCGGGAGGCCTACACCACCGGCCGGGGCACGATCACGCTCCGGGCCAAGGCCCACGCCGAGAAGCTGCGGGGCGGGCGGGAGGCCATCATCGTCACCGAGCTGCCCTATCAGGTGAACAAGTCGAGCCTCATCGAGAAGATCTCGGAGCTGGCGGGCGAGAAGAAGATCGACGGCATCTCGGAGATCCGCGACGAGTCCAACCGCGAGGGCATCCGGGTGGTGCTGGAGCTGGGCCGGGGCGAGATTCCCCAGATCGTGCTGAACCAGCTCTACAAGCACACCCAGATGCAGACGACGTTCGGCATCATCATGCTGGCCCTCGTCGACCGCCGCCCGCAGGTCGTCAACCTCAAGGAGATGCTGGAGGCCTTCATCCGGTTCCGCCGCGAGGTCGTCACCCGGCGCACCCGCTTCGACCTGGCGCGGGCCGAGGAGAAGGCACACATCCTGGCCGGCCTCCGCAAGGCGGTGGAGCACCTGGACCTAGTCATCCGGCTCATCCGGGAGGCCGAGAGCCCCGACGCGGCCCGCGGCGCGCTCATGGCGCGCCTGGAGCTGACCGAGACCCAGGCCCGGGCCATCCTGGACATGCGACTGCAGCGGCTGACCCAGCTGGAGCGGGGCAGGATCGTGGCGGAGCACGAGGAGACGCTCCGCCTGATCGAGGAGCTGCGAGGGATCCTGGCCTCCGACGCCAGGCTGATGGGCATCATCAAGCAGGAGCTGCTGGCGCTGAAGGAGGAGTACGGCGACGAGCGGCGGACCGAGATCCTGACCGAGACGGCCGAGCTGACCATCGAGGACCTGCTGGCCGACGAGGAGATGGTGGTGACCGTCACCCGCTCCGGCTACATCAAGCGGACGCCCATCGAGGCCTACCGCAGCCAGCGCCGGGGCGGCAAGGGCGTGACCGGCATGGAGACGAAGGAGGAGGACATCGTCGAGGACCTCTTCGTCGCCTCCACCCACGCCTCCCTGCTGTTCTTCACCAACCTGGGCAAGGTGCACTGGCTGAAGGTCCACGAGATCCCCGAGGGGGGGCGGCAGGCCAAGGGCAAGGCGATGGTCAACCTGCTCTCGCTGGGCGAGGGCGAGCGGGTGGCCACCTGCGTGCCGGTGCGGGACTTCGCCGCCGGGGGCTTCATCCTCTTCGTGACCCGGCAGGGAAAGGTCAAGAAGACCGAGCTGGCGGCCTACTCCCATCCCCGGGCCGGCGGCATCCAAGCCATCGGCCTGGAGGCCGGCGACGAGGTGGTGACGGCCCGCCGCACGGACGGCCGGCGGGAGGTCGTCATCGCCACCCAGAGCGGCATGTCCATCCGCTTCGCGGAGGACGAGGTGCGGCCCATGGGCCGGGGCGCCGGCGGGGTGCGCGGCATCGAGCTGGAGGAGGGCGACGCCGTGATCGCGGCCGACGTGGTCCAGGAGGGCGTCACGATCCTGACCGTGACCGAGCGCGGCTACGGCAAGCGGACCCCCCTCGAGGAGTACCGGCTGCAGGGCCGGGCCGGCAAGGGCATCATCGACATCAAGACCGGGGGTCGCAACGGCCACGTCGTCGGCATGCTGCAGGTGCGGGAGGGCGACGACCTGCTGGTCTGCACCACCAAGGGCAAGCTCATCCGCATCCACGCCGCCGACGTCTCCTCCCAGGGCCGCAACACGTGGGGCGTCAGGATCATTGACCTGGAGCCCGACGACCGCGTCGGCTCCGTGGCCCGGGTGGACGCCGAGCAGGCGGCGCCGGAGGCGCAGTAGCCCCGGCCGTGCTGGACCTGCGCCTGATCCGCGAGCAGCCCGAGGCCGTGGCCGAGCGCCTGAGCACCCGCGGGCTGGCGGCGGCGGCCCAGATCAAGGAGCTCCTGGCGGCGGACGCCCGCCGGCGCGCGGCGCTCCGGGAGGCCGAGGAGCTGAAGGCGCTGCGGAACCGGGCCTCGGAGGCCATCGGCCAGGCCCGCCGGCGCGGCGAGGACGCGGCGGCCGAGGTGGCGCGCATGCGCGAGGTCGGCGACCGCATCAAGGTGCTGGACGCCGAGGTGAAGGCCGCCGACGAGGAGATCGAGCGGCTGCTGCTCGCGATCCCGAACCTGCCGCACCCCTCCGTGCCCGTGGGGGCGTCGGCCGAGGCCAACGTCGAGGTGCGCCGCTGGGGCCAGCCGCGGGCGTTCCCCTTCGAGCCGCGCGGCCACGACGAGCTGGGCGAGGCGCTGGGCATCCTCGACTTCGTCCGGGCGGCGAAGATCGCCAAGTCCCGCTTCACGGTGCTGTGGGGCTCGGCGGCCCGGCTGGAGCGGGCGCTGGCGCAGTTCATGCTCGACCTGCACACCCGCGAGCACGGCTACACCGAGGTCTGGGTGCCGCACCTGGTGAGCGCCCGGACGATGCTCGGGGTGGGGCAGCTGCCGAAGTTCGAGGAGCAGCTGTTCAAGACGGTCGAGCCCGACGAGGGCCGCGCCCTGTACCTGATCCCCACCGCCGAGGTGCCGGTGACCGCCCTGCACGCCGACGAGTTCCTGGCCGAGGCCTCGCTGCCCCGGCGCTACGTCTGCTTCACCCCGTGCTACCGGCGGGAGGCGGGCACCTACGGGCAGGACACCAAGGGCATGCTGCGGCAGCACCAGTTCGACAAGGTGGAGCTGGTGAAGCTCACCACGCCGGCCCAGTCGTACGACGAGCTGGAGTCGATGACCCGCAACGCCGAGGAGGTGCTGCGGCGGCTCGAGCTGCCCTACCGGGTCGTGGCGCTGTCCACCGGGGACATGGGCCAGAGCGCCGCCAAGACGTACGACCTGGAGGTCTGGCTGCCGGCCCAGGGCCGGTACCGCGAGATCTCGTCGTGCTCGAACTGCGAGGCGTACCAGGCCCGCCGGCTGGACCTGCGATACCGGCCGGCCGACGGCGGGCGGGCCGAGTACTGCCACACGCTCAACGGCTCCGGCCTGGCCGTGGGCCGCACCCTGATCGCGGTGCTGGAGAACTACCAGAACGCCGACGGCTCCGTCACCATCCCGGCTGCGCTGCGGCCGTACATGGACGGTCTCGACCGCCTCGCCCCGCTCGCCTAGCTCGCCGGCCGGCGGCGCCGGCGCCGCCCGGACTTGGCATCGCGGATGAAGTGACTCGGCTCGGTGTCGCGCACACGGCCGCCGGGGCCGCGGAGGGGCCCCGGCGGGGATGAAACGATGTTCACGGCCCTGCAAGGGAGCGGAAGCGGATGGGTCGGCGCCTGACCGGTCCGGTCGTCCACAAGCTCCGGCAGTTGCGCTTCAGCGTGCAGCACAACGGGCTCCGGTCGACGCTCTACTGGGCGGTGTTCGGCTATCTCCGGGCGAACCGGTTCCTGGTGCTGGCCCGGCCGCTGGACAGCCCCCCGGCGCCGGGGCCCGAGCCGGCCGCCGGGGCGACCTTCGAGGTCTGGGACGGCGATCGCCTGCGCCGGTGGCGGGCCGGTCGGGCCGGACTGTCGTGGCAGTTCTACCAGGACGAGATCGACGGCGCCGACACGTGCGCGGTCGCGCTGCTGGACGGCGAGGTCGTCGGCCTCGCGTGGATCTACGGAGGCCGCCGGGCCCGGAGGATTCTCGAGCTCCAGGAGGACGAGGCTGAGCTGAATCACGTCTATGTCCCGCCCGCGTATCGCGGGCGCGGCCTCATGAAGCCGCTGGTCGCCTGGGCCTGCTCCTGGCTGGCCAGCCAGGGCTACCGGGCGGCCTACGCGGCGGTGCACTCGACGAATATCCCCTCGCAGCGGGGATTCCTCGGGGCCGGCTTCGTCGTCGTGGGCAGCATCCGGCACATCGGCGCCTGGCGTCCGAAATTCTCGCTCGCCCGCGGCGGCGAACCCGGCCGCCACCCGGCGCGGCGCGAGGCGGCGTGAGCGGGCGCCCGGCTACCGGG
>JBBIIW010000047.1:0-11844 GCA_037446305.1 Candidatus Rokuibacteriota bacterium | reverse complement strand
CCGTCGGATACCTCGTGTGCAGCACCTTCGTGATCGCGGCCGTCAGCGTCGTCTTGCCGTGGTCGATGTGCCCGATCGTCCCCACGTTCACGTGCGGCTTCGTCCGCTCGTACTTCGCCTTGGCCATGGTCGTCTGTCCTCCGACTTCGGTTAGCGGGATCCCGCCCGCGCCGACGGCTTGCCGGCCACCTTGGCCATGATCTCCTCGGCGATGGCCGGCGGGACCTCCTCGTAGCGAGCGAACTGCATGGTATACGTCGCGCGCCCCTGGGTCATGGAGCGCAGGTCCGTGGCGTAGCCGAACATCTGGCCCAGCGGCACGCTGGCCCGGATCACCTGCGAGGATCCGCGGGCCTCCATGGAGACGATCCGGCCGCGCCGGCTGTTGAGGTCGCCGACGACGGCGCCCATGTACTCCTCGGGCGTGACCACCTCCACGTCCATCACCGGCTCCAGGAGAACCGGCTTGGCCCGGCGGGCCGCTTCCTTGAAGCCGATGGAGCCGGCGATCTTGAACGCCATCTCCGACGAGTCCACCTCGTGGTAGGAGCCGTCGGTCAGGCTGACCCGCACGTCCACCATCGGGTAGCCGGCCAGCACGCCCGTCTCCATCGCCTCCCGGACGCCCTTCTCGACGGCCGGGATGTACTCCCGGGGAATGGCCCCGCCCACGATCTTGTTCTCGAACTCGAAGCCCTTGCCGGGCTCGTTGGGCTCGACCTCCAGGTACACGTCGCCGTACTGGCCGCGGCCGCCCGTCTGGCGGACGAACCGCCCCTGAGCCCCGGCCTTCCGGCGGATGGTCTCCCGGTACGCCACCTGGGGCTTGCCCACGCTGGCCTCGACCCTGAACTCCCGCAGCAGCCGGTCCACGATGATCTCCAGGTGCAGCTCGCCCATGCCGTGGATCAGGGTCTGGGCCGTCTCGGGGTCGGTGGTGACGCGGAAGGTCGGGTCCTCCAGGGCCAGCCGGGCCAGGGACAGCCCCAGCTTCTCCTCGTCGGCCTTCGTCTTCGGCTCGATGGCCACCGCGATCACCGGCTCGGGGAACGTCATGGACTCCAGCACGATCGGGTGGTCGGGGTCGCAGAGGGTGTCGCCGGTGGTGGTGAACTTGAGCCCGATGGCCGCCGCGATATCGCCGGCGGCGATGCCCTCGATCTCCTCCCGCTTGTTGGCGTGCATCCGGAGCAGCCGGCCCACCCGCTCCTTCTTCTCCTTGGTGGAGTTGTAGACCGCGGCCCCGGACTCCAGGGTACCGGAGTACACGCGCAGGAAGACCAGCTGCCCCACGTGCTGGTCGTTCATGATCTTGAAGGCCAGGGCGGCGAAGGGCTGGTCGTCGGCGGCCTTGCGCTCCTCGACCTCGTGGGTCTCGGGGTTGAGGCCCTTGACGGGCGGGATGTCGAGCGGAGAGGGCAGGTAGTCGATGACGGCGTCCAGCAGGGCCTGCACGCCCTTGTTCTTGAACGAGGCCCCGCACAGCACGGGGTAGAGCCGGAGGCCGATCGTCCCGCGGCGCAGGGCCGCCTTCAGCTCCTGGGGCGTGATCGGCTCGTTGCCCACGTACTTCTCCATGAGGTGCTCGTCCACGTCGGCCAGCGCCTCGATCATCCGCTCGCGCCACTGGCGCGCGGCGTCGGCCATGTCCGCCGGCACCGGCACCAGCTTGAACTCCTTGCCCAGCGTCTCGTCGTTCTCGTCCCAGACCCGGGCCACCTGGTCCACCAGGTCGACCAGGCCCCGGTACTGGTCCTCGTGCCCGATCGGGATCTGGATGGGCACCGCGTGGGCCCCCAGCCGGTCCCGGAGCATGTCCAGGCACCGGAAGTAGTCCGCGCCCACCCGGTCCATCTTGTTGACGTACACGATGCGCGGCACGCGGTACTTGTCGGCCTGGCGCCAGACGGTCTCGGTCTGGGGCTCCACCCCGGAGACGGCATCCAGGATCGTCACCGCCCCGTCCAGCACCCGCAGCGACCGCTCGACCTCGACGGTGAAGTCCACGTGCCCGGGGGTGTCGATCAGGTTGATGCGGCAGTCGCGCCAGAAGCAGGTGGTGGCGGCGGAGGTGATGGTGATCCCCCGCTCCTGCTCCTGCACCATCCAGTCCATGGTGGCCGTGCCCTCATGGACCTCGCCGATCTTGTACGACCGGCCGGTGTAGTAGAGGATCCGCTCGGTGGTCGTCGTCTTGCCGGCATCGATGTGGGCCATGATGCCGATGTTGCGCGTTCTCTCCAGCGAGTACTGCCGCTCCACGTCGTTCCTCGATCGCCCCTGTCCGTCGCTTCTCGCTGCACATGCGAAGAGGGGGGTCAGCCGTCGGCCCCCCTCTTCGCGTTCGACTCCTTACCAGCGGTAATGGGCGAACGCCTTGTTGGCCTCCGCCATCTTGTGGGTGTCCTCTCGCTTCTTGACCGCCGCGCCGCGGTTGTTGGCGGCGTCCAGCAGCTCGGCGGCCAGCTTCTCGGCCATGCTGCGCTCGGGCCGCCGGCGCGCGGCGCCGATCACCCAGCGCATGGCCAGCGAGGTCCGCCGCTCGGCCCGGACCTCGACCGGGACCTGGTAGGTGGAGCCGCCCACCCGGCGCGACTTCACCTCGACCGCCGGCTTCACGTTGTCGATGGCGGTCTTGAACATCTTCAGCCCTTCCTGCTTCGACCGGTCCTCGATCGCCGCCAGGGCCTCGTACATGATCCGCTCGGCCACCGACTTCTTGCCGCGCAGCATCATGATGTTGATGAACTTCGTCACCAGCCGGCTCCCGAACTTGGGATCCGGCAACACCTCGCGCTTCGGCGCGCCCGCCCGCCGCATGGCTTACGCGCCGCCCCGGGGCGCCTTGGCCCCGTACTTCGACCGGCTCTGGCGCCGGTTGGCCACCCCGGCCGTGTCCAGGGTGCCGCGGATGATGTGGTAGCGGATGCCGGGCAGGTCCTTGACGCGGCCGCCGCGGATCATCACGATCGAGTGCTCCTGCAGGTTGTGGCCCACGCCCGGGATGTAGGACGTGACCTCCATCCCGTTGGTCAGCCGCACCCGCGCCACCTTGCGGAGGGCGGAGTTCGGCTTCTTCGGCGTGGTCGTGTACACGCGGATGCATACGCCCCGCTTCTGGGGACACGCCTCCATGGCGGGCGTCTTCGACTTCTTCCGCACCGCCTCGCGGCCCTTGCGCACGAGCTGGTTGATGGTCGGCATACCTGTCAGCGCCTGAAAATCACGACAAACTCATACCTTATACCCGTGCCTCCGCTCCCTGTCAATCTCTGTTCTCCTTCCCGGGCCATCAGCCGGCCGCCGCCACGTCCGCCTCCTCCGTGCCGTCGCTGGGCGGCGGCTCCAGGGTCAGCACCTGGTCGAGGGGCTTGACGGCCTCCCCGGCCGGGGTGAGGACCTCGACCCGGGTGTAGTTGGAGAGGCCGGTGCCGGCCGGGATCAGCCGGCCGACGATGACGTTCTCCTTGAGCCCCCGCAGGTCGTCGGTCTTGCCCGAGATGGCCGCCTCGGTGAGGACCCGCGTGGTCTCCTGGAACGAGGCCGCCGAGATGAAGCTGTCGGTGCTGAGCGAGGCCTTGGTGATGCCGAGCAGCACCGGCTTGGCCGTGGCCGGGCGCTTGCCCTGCCCCAGCACGCGCTCGTTCTCCTCCTGGAAGGCGAACTTGTCCACCAGCTCGCCGACCACGAAGTCGGTGTCGCCCACCTCCTCGATGCGCACCCGCCGCAGCATCTGGCGGACGATGATCTCGATGTGCTTGTCGTTGATGGTGACGCCCTGCAGGCGGTAGACCTCCTGCACCTCGTTCACCAGGTACCTCTGCAGCTCCCGGTCGCCGAGCACGGCCAGGTAGTCGTGCGGGTTGGGCGAGCCGTCCATCAGGGCCTCGCCGGCCTTCACCCGGTCGCCCTCGTGCACGCTGATGTGCTTGCCGCGCGGGATCAGGTATTCCTTGCTCTCGCCGTTGTCGGCCCGGATCACGATCTTCCGCATGCCCTTGACGAAGCCGCCCATCTCCACCCGGCCGTCGATCTCGGTGATGACCGCCTGCTCCTTGGGCTTGCGGGCCTCGAACAGCTCGGCCACCCGCGGCAGACCGCCGGTGATGTCCTTGGTCTTCGTGGTCTCGCGGGGGATCTTGGCCAGGATGTCGGCCGCATAGACCTCGGCCCCGTCGGTGACGACCAGGTGCGCCCCCACCGGCAGCGGGTAGCGGTGCCGGTCCGGGGCGGCCGTGTCCATGGCGCCCCGGATGATGATCCCCGGCTGCAGGCGCCCGTCGGGATCCTCGATGATGACCTTGCGGGCCAGACCGGTGACCTCGTCGAACTCCTCCCGGACGGTGACGTTCTCCACGATGTCCTGGAACTCCACCCGTCCCGTGAACTCGGTCAGGATCGGGTTGGTGAAGGGGTCCCATTCCACCAGCACCGTCCGCGGCTTGACCTTCTGATCGGGCCGGACCTTGAGCTTGGCGCCGTACACGACCGGGTAGCGCTCGCGCTCCCGGCCCCGCTCGTCCACGATGCCCAGCTCGCCGTTGCGGTTGGTGGCCACCAGGTCCCCGTCCCGGTTCTGCACCGTGCGCAGGTTGTGGAAGCGCACCACGCCGCCGCTCTTGGCCTCGTGCTTGGAGGCTTCCACCACGCGGCTGGCCGTGCCGCCGATGTGGAAGGTGCGCATCGTGAGCTGGGTGCCGGGCTCGCCGATGGACTGGGCGGCGATGATGCCCACCGCCTCCCCCAGCTCGGCCAGGCGGCCGGTGCCCAGGTTCCGCCCGTAGCACATGATGCACACGCCGCGCTTGGTCTCGCAGATGAGGACCGAGCGGATGCGGACGCGCTCGATCCCCGCCTCCTCGATCTTCTGGGCCAGCTCCTCCGTGATCTCGCTGTTGAGCTGGACGATGATCTCCCCGGTCAGCGGATCCCGGATGTCCTCGGCCGCCACCCGGCCCACCACGCGGTCGCGCAGGGACTGGATGATGTCGCCGCCCTCCACCAGCGGGGTGGCCTCGATGTACTTCACGGTGCCGCAGTCGTACTCGCTGACGATGACGTCCTGGGCCACGTCCACCAGCCGCCGGGTCAGGTAGCCGGAGTCGGCCGTCTTGAGCGCGGTGTCGGCCAGCCCCTTCCGGGCCCCGTGGGTGGAGGTGAAGTACTCCAGCACGGTCAGGCCCTCGCGGAAGTTGGAGGTGATCGGCGTCTCGATGATCTCGCCCGACGGCTTGGCCATGAGGCCGCGCATGCCCGCCAGCTGCCGGATCTGCTGGCGGGAGCCGCGGGCGCCGGAGTCGGCCATCATGTAGATGGGGTTGAACTCCCCGCCGGCCACGCCGCCTTCCAGCTCGCGGAACATGTCCTCCGAGATCAGCTCGGTGGTGTGGGCCCAGATGTCCACCACCTTGTTGTAGCGCTCGCCGTTGGTGATGACGCCGTCCTGGTACTGCTGCTCGACCTCGTTGACCTGGCGCCGGGCCTCCGCGATGTGCCGCTCTTTCGAGGACGGGATGTGCATGTCGTCGATGCCGATGGAGAGCCCGCTCAGGGTGGCGTAGCGGAAGCCGAGATCCTTCAGCTCGTCCAGGAACTGCACGGTGGCCTCGTTGCCGAGCGCGTTGTAGCACTTGGCGACCAGGGCGGTGATCTCCTTCTTTTTCAGCTCCCGGTTCTCGAACCGCAGCGGCTCCGGCACCACCTCGTTGAAGAGGGTGCGGCCGACGGTGGTCTCGATGATCTCCCCGTTCCAGCGCAGCCGGATGCGGGCCTGCAGGTCCACGTCCTCGTTGTCGTAGGCGACCCGCACCTCCTCCGGGTCGGCGAACAGCCGGCCCTCGCCCCGGGCGCCGGGCCGCTCCTTGGTGAGGTAGTAGATGCCGAGGACCATGTCCTGGGTCGGCACCGCCAGCGGGCTGCCGTTGGCCGGCGACAGGATGTTGTTGGCGCTCAGCATCAGCACCTGGGCCTCCAGCTGGGCCTCCATGGACAGCGGCACGTGCACGGCCATCTGGTCGCCGTCGAAGTCGGCGTTGAACGCCGTGCACACCAGCGGGTGGATCTCGATGGCCTTGCCCTCGACCAGGATGGGCTCGAAGGCCTGGATGCCCAGGCGGTGCAGCGTGGGCGCCCGGTTCAGGAGCACCGGGTGCTCCTTGATGACGTCCTCCAGGATGTCCCACACCTCCGGCCGCTCCTTCTCCACGTACTTCTTGGCGGCCTTGATGGAGGAGGCGATCCCTCGCTCCTCCAGCTTGCGGAGGATGAAGGGCTTGAACAGCTCCAGGGCCATCTTCTTGGGCAGCCCGCACTGGTGCAGCTTCAGGTAGGGGCCGACCACGATGACCGAGCGGCCCGAGTAGTCCACGCGCTTGCCCAGCAGGTTCTGCCGGAAGCGGCCCTGCTTGCCCTTGAGGGTGTCGGACAGCGACTTCAGGGGGCGGTTGTTGGGCCCGGTAATGACGCGGCCCCGGCGGCCGTTGTCGAACAGGGCGTCCACCGCCTCCTGCAGCATCCGCTTCTCGTTGCGGATGATGATCTCCGGCGCCTTGAGGTCCATGAGGCGCTTCAGGCGGTTGTTGCGGTTGATCACCCGCCGGTACAGATCGTTGAGGTCCGAGGTGGCGAACCGCCCGCCATCGAGCGGCACCAGCGGGCGCAGCTCGGGCGGGATGACCGGGATGACCTCCAGGATCATCCACTCCGGCTGGTTGCCGGACTTGAGGAAGGCCTCCACCACCTTGAGGCGCTTGACGATCTTCTTGCGCTTCTGGACCGACGTCTCGCCCAGCATCTGGGCGCGCAGGTCACGGGCCAGGCTGTCCAGCTCCAGGTCCCGCAGGAGGTCCCGGATGGCCTCGGCCCCCATGCCGAGCTTGACGGCGTCGGGCCCGTGCTCCTCGAGGAGCTTGCGGGCCTTGTCCACCGACACCAGGTCCTTCTTCTTGACCTGGGGGACGCGGGACTCCAGCACCACGTACTCCTCGAAGTAGAGGATCTTCTCCAGCTCCCGCAGCGACATGTCCAGCAGCTGGCCGATGCGGCTGGGCAGCCCCTTGAAGAACCAGACGTGGCTGACCGGCGAGGCCAGCTCGATGTGCCCCATGCGCTCGCGGCGCACGCGGGCCCGGGTCACCTCCACCCCGCACTTGTCGCAGACGACGCCGGCGAACTTCATGCGCTTGTACTTGCCGCAGGCGCACTCGTAGTCCTTGGTGGGACCGAAGATGCGGGCGCAGAACAGGCCGTCCCGCTCGGGCTTGAAGGTCCGGTAGTTGATGGTCTCCGGCTTCTTCACCTCGCCGTGGGACCAGGACCGGATCTTGTCGGGCGAGGCCAGCTTGATCCGGATCGCGTCGAACGTGATGGGCTTCGCATGCCGATCGAGGATGCCCCACAGATCCTTGGTGGGCTTCTCCTCCCTGATCAGGCTGCCGAAAGGCCGATCCGTCAGCATTCGCTCTCTCCTCTCAGGACGCCTTCTTCCCGTCCTTGGTCACCAGCTCGACGTCGAGGGCCAGGCTCTGGAGCTCCTTGACCAGCACGTTGAACGACTCCGGCGTGCCGGGCTCGAGGAAGTTCTCGCCCTTGACGATGGCCTCGTAGATGCGGTTGCGTCCCTCCACGTCGTCGGACTTGACGGTCAGCATCTCCTGGAGGGTGTGTGCCGAGCCGTAGGCCTCCAGCGCCCACACCTCCATCTCGCCGAACCGCTGCCCGCCGAACTGGGCCTTCCCCCCCAGCGGCTGCTGGGTGACCAGGGAGTAGGGCCCGATGGACCGGGCGTGCATCTTGTCGTCGACCAGGTGCGCCAGCTTCATGATGTAGATCTGCCCGACCGTCACCGTCTGGTGGAAGGCCTTGCCGGTGCGGCCGTCGTAGAGGACGGTCTTGCCCGCTTGCGGGAGCCGGGCCTCGCGCAGGTGCTCCTTGATCTCGGCCTCGGTGGCCCCGTCGAACACCGGGCTGGCCACCCACAGGCCCAGGGTCCGGGCCGCCCAGCCCAGGTGGGTCTCCAGGATCTGGCCCACGTTCATGCGGGAGGGCACCCCCAGCGGGTTCAGCACGATCTCGACCGGGGTCCCGTCGGGCAGGTAGGGCATGTCCTCCTCGGGCAGGATCTTGGAGACCACGCCCTTGTTGCCGTGCCGGCCCGCCATCTTGTCGCCCACGGACAGCTTCCGCTTCACCGCCACGTAGACCTTGACCATCTTGATCACGCCCGGCGGCAGGTCGTCGCCCCGGCGCAGGCGCCCGATGCGGTCCTCCAGCATCGAGTCGTAGATGGCGATCTGCTCCTCCGCCAGCTCCTCGATGCGCCGGATCATGTGGGCCAGGCCCTCGTCCTCCTTGACCTTGATCTTCTTCAGCTCGTTCCAGGACAGGTTGTCGAGGTCCTCCCGGGCGATCCGGTCGCCCTTCTTGCCCAGGCGGCGGTTCTTGTCGGTGGGGTCGAAGAGGTCCTGGACCAGCGTCTTGCCCACCAGGAGGTTCTTGAGCTTCTGGTCGCGCTCCATCTCCACCATGGCGATCTCGTCCTGGTAGTCCTTCTCCAGGCGCGCGATCTCCTCCTCCTCGATGGACTTGGCGCGCTCGTCCTTGTCCACGCCCCGGCGGGAGAAGACCTTGACGTCTACCACCGTGCCCTCGATGCCCGGCGGCACCGTGAGCGAGGTGTCCCGCACGTCGCCCGCCTTCTCGCCGAAGATGGCGCGGAGCAGCTTCTCCTCCGGGGTCAGCTGCGTCTCCCCCTTGGGCGTGATCTTGCCGACCAGGATGTCGCCGGCCTTGACCTTGGCGCCGATGCGCACGATGCCCGAGTCGTCGAGGTCCTTGAGGGCCTCCTCGCTGACGTTGGGGATGTCGCGGGTGATCTCCTCCTTGCCCAGCTTGGTGTCCCGGGCCTGGACCTCGAACTCCTCGATGTGGATCGAGGTGTACTTGTCGTCCTTGACCAGGCGCTCCGAGACCAGGATGGCGTCCTCGAAGTTGTAGCCGCCCCAGGGCATGAAGGCCACCAGCACGTTGCGGCCCAGGGCCAGCTCGCCCTGGTCGGTGGCGGGCCCGTCGGCCAGCACGTCGCCCGCGCTCACCCGCTGCCCCTTGCGGACGATGGGCTTCTGGTTGATGCACGTGTTCTGGTTGGAGCGGCGATACTTGGTCAGGTTGTAGATGTCCAGCGGCAGGTCCTGGACCGGATCGGTCTTCTTGGACCGGCTCTCGGCCCGGACCACGATCCGGTCGGCCGAGACGTACTCCACCACGCCCGGCCGGCGCGCCACCACCACGGCGCCCGAGTCGCGCGCCACCACGTGCTCCATCCCGGTCCCCACCAGCGGGGCCTCGGGCTGGATCAGCGGCACGGCCTGCCGCTGCATGTTGGAGCCCATGAGGGCCCGGTTGGCGTCGTCGTTCTCGAGGAACGGGATCAGCGAGGCCGCCACCGAGACCAGCTGCTTGGGCGACACGTCCATGAAGTCCAGTTCCTCGGGGACGATCATGCGGAACTCACCGCCCTTGCGGGCCGACACCTGGGGCTGCACGAACCGGCCGTTGCGGTCCACCTCGGCGTTGGCCTGGGCGATGACGAACTGCTCCTCCTCCAGGGCGGTCAGGAACACGATCTCGTCGGTGACCCGGCCCTGGGACACCTTCCGGTACGGCGTCTCGATGAATCCGAACTCGTTGGTGCGGGCGTAGGTCGAGAGCGAGGAGATGAGGCCGATGTTCGGCCCCTCCGGCGTCTCGATGGGGCAGATCCGGCCGTAGTGGGTGGGATGGACGTCCCGCACCTCGAAGCCGGCCCGCTCGCGGCTGAGGCCGCGCGGGCCCAGGGCCGACAGGCGCCGCTTGTGCGTCAGCTCGGCCAGCGGGTTGGTCTGGTCCATGAACTGGCTGAGCTGGGACGAGCCGAAGAACTCCTTCACCACCGCCGAGACCGGCTTGGCGTTGATCAGGTCGTGCGGCATCAGGGCCGCGATGTCGGAGATCGACATCCGCTCCTTCACCGCCCGCTCCATGCGGGTGAGGCCGACCCGGAACTGGTTCTCCAGCAGCTCGCCCACCGACCGCACCCGGCGGTTGCCGAGGTGGTCGATGTCGTCGGTAGCCCGCGTGCCCAGCTTGACCAGCAGCAGATGGCGGATGACCGCCACGATGTCCTCGCTGCGCAGGGTCTTGATGGACAGGGGGGCGTCGATGCCGAGCTTCTTGTTGATCATGAACCGCCCGACCCGGGCCAGGTCGTACCGGCGCGGGTCCATGAACATCCCGCGGAACAGGGCCCGGGCCGAGTCGATGGTCGGCGGGTCGCCGGGCCGGAGGCGCCGGTAGATCTCCACCAGCGCCTCGTCCGGGTTCTTGAAGTGGTCCTTGGCCAGCGTCTCGTGCAGGGAGGCGTCCGTCCGGCCGGGCTGGATGACCAGGAGCTTGAAGGGCGCCACCGGCCGGCTCATCACCTGCGAGAGCACGGTCGAGGTGATCTCGGTGTTCGCCTCCACCAGGACCTCGCCGCTCTCGGTGTCCACGATCCGCGAGGCGGTCCGGCGGCCCACCAGGGCCTCGGCCCGAACGGCGATCTTCTCGACGCCGGCCTCGGCCATCCGCTCCACGACCTTGCTGGTCAGCACCTTGCCGGCGGTGACGATCGGCTCGCGGTGGCGCGGCGGCTTGACGTCCTCGGCCACCCGCGCCCCCACGTGGGCCTCGGGGTTGAACCTGACCCAGGCGTTGCCGTCCTGGAAGCCCTGCACCTCCTCCGTCTCGTAGAACTGGGCGAGGATCTCCTCGTCCGAGAGGATGTGGCCCTTCTCCAGGAACCAGAAGGCGCGCAGGAAGGCGGTGGCCAGCATCTTGCGGCGCCGGTCGACCCGGACGTGGAGCACGTCGTTGGCGTCGAAGTCGAACTCCACCCAGGAGCCGCGGTAGGGAATGACGCGGGCCGAGTAGAGCGGCTTGCCCGAGGACAGGGTCTTGCCCTTGTCGTCGTCGAAGAAGACGCCGGCCGACCGCTGCAGCTGGCTCACCACCACCCGCTCGGTCCCGTTGATGATGAAGGTGCCCTTGTCGGTCATCAGGGGCAGCTCGCCCAGGTAGACTTCCTGGCCCCGCTGCTCGCGGATGGTGCGGGTCTTGGCCTCCTTGTCGTGGTCGAAGACCACGAGCCGGAGGGTGACCTTGAGCGGGATGGCGAACGTCATCCCGCGGTCATGGCATTCCTCGACCGTGTACTTGGGATCGCCGAAGTGATAGGAGTCGAACTCCAGCAGGGCGTTGTCGTTGTAGTCCGCGATCGGGAAGACCGACTTGAAGACGGCCTGCAGCCCGATGTCCTCCCGCCGGTCGGCCGGGACATCCTTCTGCAGAAAGGTCTCGTACGACCGCTTCTGGACCTCGATGAGGTTCGGGATGTCGACGATCGACGGGATCTTGCCGAAGTCCTTGCGGCTACGGCGCCCGCACTGAATCGTTCCTGCCATGGTGTCTCCCGCTCTCTCCCTGGGTTCTGCGCCTCGGTTGTGTCCGGCCGGGCTGATCCCGGCCCGGACGGTCCCGACCCGGCTGGCGGCGGCGGCGCCGCCGCCGCTGCTACTTGATGCTGACCGTGGCGCCCTGCTCCTCGAGCTTCTTCTTGATGTCCTCGGCCTCGGCCTTGGAGACCTTCTCCTTGACCGGCTTCGGCGCGCCGTCCACGAGGTCCTTGGCCTCCTTGAGGCCCAGGCCCGTCAGCTCCCGGACGACCTTGATGACCTGGATCTTCTTGTCCCCCGCCGCCTGCAGGACGACGTCGAACTCGGTCTTCTCCTCGGCCGGCGCGGCCGCTCCCGGCGCGGCGCCGGCCGCGCC
>JBBIIW010000046.1:0-12024 GCA_037446305.1 Candidatus Rokuibacteriota bacterium | reverse complement strand
CGCCTCCGACTGGCCGGCCAGCCCGTGCAGCCGCATGGCGTCGAGGGCCAGGCTCTGGGCGGCCTCGGAGGCGAAGAGCTTGGCCATGCCGGCCTCCAGGTCGCAGCGCTCGGCGCGGTCCTTCATGCCGGCGGCCCACAGCGTCAGGCGCCGGGCGGCCGCCAGGCGCGCCGCCATGTCGGCCAGGCGGGGCGGCGCCCCGCCGCCCCGGCGGGCCCGGGCCAGGGCCCGGTCCATCGCGGCCTGGGCCACCCCGACCGCGCGGGCCGCGATGTTGATGCGGCCGGCCTCCAGGCCGCCCATGACCTGCTTGAAGCCCCGGCCCTCCACCTCGCCCACGAGGTTGGCGGCCGGGACCGGAAAATCCTCGAAGAGCAGCTCGGCGGTGTCCACGCCCTTGTACCCCAGCTTGGCGATGGACTTGACGACGGTGAGGCCCTGGGCGGCGGCGTCCGGGCCCTTCTCCACGATGAAGCAGGACATGCCCCGGTGGCGCGGAGTGGCGGCGGGGTCGGTGAGCGCCAGCACGGCGAACGTGTTGCCCTCCCGCCCGTTGGTGACGAACATCTTGGTGCCGTTCAGCACGTACTCGTCGCCCCGCCGGCGGGCCACGGTCCGGATGGCCTGCACGTCGGAGCCGGCCTGGGGCTCGGTCAGGCACAGCCCGCCCCGCGCCTGCCCGCGGGCGAAGGCCGGCAGCCAGCGCCGGCGCTGGGCCTCGGTGCCGTGCTGGAGGACGATGAGGGCCGCCATGGTGTGACTGTTGATCACGCCGGCCAGGGACATCCAGCCGCGGCACAGCTCCTCGACGACGCGGGCGTAGGTTGTGACGTCGAGCCCCAGCCCGCCGTACTCCCGGGGGACGAGGGCGCCGAACAGGCCGAGCTCCCGCAGGCGATCCACCAGGGCGTGCGGATAGCGGTCGGCGTGCTCCAGCTCGCGCGCCACCGGCATCACCTCGGTGTCCACGAACCGGCGGACGAGCGCCACGATCGGCGGCATCTCGCCCGGAGTTTACAATAGGAGCGATGGCGCCTGACGAAGTGGCCCTGGCGCTCCAGCGCCTGCTGGATCGCGCCGTGCGCCGGCTGCGCCTGGGCCGCGCCCCGGAGCCCGGCTCGCGTCGTCTGCTGATCGTGCAGATCGACGGGCTCTCGCGCGCCGTGCTGGAGCACGCGCTGGCCGCGGGGCGCATGCCCTTCCTGCGGCGTCTCCTCGCGCGGCACCGCTACCGGCTGCAGCCCATGGCCGTGAGCCTGCCCACCTCCACGCCGGCCTTCATGATGGCGGCCATGTACGGCGTGCAGCCCGACATCCCGGGCTTTCACTACCACGACAAGCGTCGCGGCGACGACGTCTACTTCCCGCGCCGCGGCGACGCGGCCTGGGTGGAGGCGACGCAGGCGGCGGGCCGGGTGGGCATCCTGGAGGGCGGCAGCGCCTACGGCTGCGTCTTCACGGGCGGCGCGGTGAACAACGTCTTCAGCTTCGCGGCGCTGAAGCGGCCCGGCGGCCGGGGCCTCCTGCGGGTGCTCTCGGCGACCGTCGTCCTGGCCTGGGTGCTCGTCAAGAGCACCGGGCTCACGGCCCTGGAGCTGACCCGCGCGTTCCTGCGCTTCCTGGCCGATCCGGTGCGGGAGGCCAGCCGGGGCTGGAAGTGGCTGGCCCTCAAGATCGGGCTCTCGGTCTGGCTGCGCGAGCTGTTCACGCTGGCCGTGGCCCGCGACCTCTACGCCGGCGTGCCCGCCGTCTACGTCAACTACCTGGACTACGACGTGTTCGCCCACGCCTACGGGCCCTGGCACCCGCGCGCGCTGCGCTCGCTCCGCCGGGTGGACCGGGCCATCCACCAGCTGTGGCGGGTGACCCGCCGGATCCCGGGCCACCGCTACGACCTCTACGTCCTCTCCGACCACGGGCAGGTGGCGTGCCGGCCCTACGCCGCCCTCGAGGGCCGCGGGCTGGAGCGCGTCCTGATCGACGAGTTCCTGGCCCGGGCCGGCACGGCCGCCGTCAGCCCGCCCCGGCGTCGGGGCCTGGCCCACGGCTGGCGGACCTACCGCCGGGGCCGGACACCCGGCCTCTGGCAGCGCTTCCTGAACTACCTGGAGAACGACTTCGCGTTCCGGCTGGGCGAGCTGCCGGAGGCCTGGGAGCGGCAGGGCGTGCGCGTCATCTCGGCCGGGCCCAACGCCTTCGTCTACTTCCTGGAGCGCCGGGAGCCCGTGTCCCTGGAGTGGATCGACGCCCGGTGGCCCGGCCTGCTGGACGACCTCTCCCGCAGCCGCGGCATCGGCTTCGTGCTCGTCCGCGGCCCCGGGGGGCCGGTGTGCGTGGCGCAGGGCAAGCGCTTCCGCCTCGACCGCGACGACCCCCATCCGTTCGCCGGCCGCCCGGACCGGGAGTACGTGGTGGCCGCCATCCGCGACCTGATGGCCATGCCCAGCGCCGGGGACATCGTCATCTACGGCCACGACTCGCCCGACGGCACCGTCTCCTACGTGAGCGAGGTCGGCGCCCACGCCGGGCCGGCACCGGAAGAGCTCTACACGTTCATCGTGGCCCCGCCGTCCGTGCGGCTGCCGTCGCCCATCACGCGGCCGGTCCAGCTCTACTCCCACTTCGCCGGCTACCGGGCGGCCTGATCCGTGCGCCTCGTCGTCGCCTCCTACAACATCCACCGGGGCGTGGGCCTGGACCGGCGGCTGGACCTGGACCGGATCGCCGACGTGATCGCCGAGCTGAACGCGGACGTGATCGCGCTGCAGGAGGTGGTGCGCCTGCCGGAGGCCGACCAGGCCGCGTACCTGGCCCGGCGGCTCGGAATGGACCTGGTGATCGGGGTCACGCGGCCCTTCCGGACCGGCGAGTACGGCAACGCGGTCCTGACCCGGCTGCCCGTCATCGGCGGCGCCCGCTTCGACCTCAGCCACCGCCGGCGCGAGCCGCGCGGGTGCCTGCGGGTGGACCTGGCCGCCAACGGCCGGACCCTGCACGTCTTCAACTGTCACTTCGGGCTCGGCTTCCGCGAGCGCCGCTACCAGATCGAGCGCCTGGCCCGGTTCATCCGGGCCTCCACCGGGCTGGAGGGGCCGCGGGTGCTGATGGGCGACTTCAACGAGTGGCACTGGGGCCCGATCACCCGCAGCCTGCGGCTGGAGTTCTCCTCCCCGGTGCGGCGGATGCGCCGGACCCACCCGGCGCTGTTCCCGCTGTTCAAGCTGGACCGCATCTACTGGGACGTCGAGCTGGAGGGCGAGACGTTCCACGTCCACCGGAGCCGGCGGGCCCGGCTGGCGTCCGATCACCTGCCCGTCGTCGCCCGCCTGCGGGTCCGCCCGCGGGACCACGTGCCGCACCCGTACACGGTCGGCGACGAGCTGCCGCCGCCCGAGTGACGGGACGGTCAGGCCTGGCCGGCCAGCTCCAGGGCGGCCAGGAACAGCGTTTGGGCGCCGGCGGCGATGTCGTCCATCGGGGTGAACTCCTCCTCGCAGTGGCTGCGGCCGTCGCGAGAGGGCACGAAGATCATGCCGGCCGGGCCGATGGCCGCCATGTACTGGGCGTCGTGCCCGGCGCCGGAGATCATCCGCCGGTAGCGGGCCCCGGCGGTCCGGGCCGCGCGCTCCACCGTGGCCACCACCTCGGCGTCGAAGGGCGTGTAGGGTACCTGCCAGTAATGCTCCAGCTCGTAGCGCACGCCCTCCCGGGCGCAGGCCTCCTGGACCAGCGCGTCCACCATCGCGCGGGCGCGGGCCAGCGTCTCGGTCCGGGGGTCGCGGATGTCGATGGACAGCCTTACGCGGCCCGGGATGGCGTTGACGATGTTGGGTGCCACGTCCAGGCTGCCGACGGTCGTCACCAGGTCGCCGCCGATCTCCCGGGCCACCCGCCGCACCCCGGTGACGACCTCGGCCGCCGCCACCAGCGCGTCATGGCGGGTCCGCATGGGCGTGGGCCCGGCGTGGTCCTGCACGCCGTGGATCGTGAGCCGCGACCACGAGATGGCGACGATGCCTTCCACCACGCCGACGGACAGGCCCTCCTCCTCCAGCCGCGGGCCCTGCTCGATGTGCAGCTCCAGGTAGGCGCGGAAGGGGCGGGGCGCGCAGGGCTCGGGACCCAGGTAGCCGATCCGCTCCAGCGCGTCCACCAGCCGGATGCCGTCGCGGTCGCGCGCGTTGTAGGCGTCCTCGAGGGCGATCTTGCCGGCCATCACGCCGCTGGCCACCATGGCCGGCTGGAAGCGCGCGCCTTCCTCGTTGGTGAAGATGACGAGCGTGACGGGGCGGCGGGTGCGGACGCGATGCTCGTTCAGGGCCCGGATGACCTCCAGCCCGCAGAGCACGCCCAGCTGGCCGTCGTACTTGCCGCCGGTCGGCACCGAGTCCACGTGGGAGCCGATCATGACCGGCGGCGCCGCCTCGGCGCCGGCCCGCTCGCCGAAGATGTTGCCCATCCGGTCCACGGTGACGCGGAGGCCGGCCTCCCGCATCCAGGCCACCATCTGGTCGCGGGCCCGCCGGTCGTCGTCGGTGAGGGCCAGGCGGGTGAGGCCGCCCCGGGCGGTCTGGCCGATGCTGCCCAGGATCTCCATGGACTGTTCCAGACGCTTCCGGTCGATCCACATCGCGGCCGATCCTTTCTGGCGGGCTCAGAGTCCGAGATAGGCGCGCTTGAGCCGCTCGTCGCCCAGCAGGTCCCGCGCCGGCCCGGCCAGCACCAGGCGTCCGCTCTCCAGAACGCAGGCGCGGTGGGCCAGGGCCAGGGCCTGGCGGACGTTCTGTTCCACCAGCAGCACCGTCACGCCGTCGGCGTTGATCGTGCGCACGGTGTCGAAGATGCGCCCCACCAGGACGGGGGCCAGGCCCAGGGTGGGCTCGTCGAGCATCAGCAGGCGCGGCCGCGCCATCAGGGCCCGGCCGATGGCGCACATCTGCTGCTCCCCGCCGGACAGCGAGCCGGCCAGCTGGCCCTCCCGCTCGTCCAGCACCGGGAAGAGCCGGTAGACGTACTCCAGCGTGCGGTCGCGCTCCTGGCGCGCCCGCGCGGTGTGGGCGCCCAGCAGCAGGTTCTCGCGCACGGTCATGAACGGGAAGAGGCGGCGGCCCTCGGGGACCTGCACGATCCCGAGCTCGACGCGCCGGTGGGCCGGCACCGCCGCCAGGTCCGTCCCGTCGAAGACGACGCGGCCGCGCCGGGGGCCGACCAGGCCGGAGACCACCCGGATGGTCGTCGTCTTGCCGGCGGCGTTGGCCCCCACCAGGGCCAGGATCTCCTTCTCGCGCACCTCCAGCGAGACGTCGAACAGGGCCTGCAGGTCGCCGTAGAAGGCGTCGATGCCCTCAAGCCTCAGCAAGGACGAACTCCTCGCCCAGGTAGGCGTCGATCACCCGGCGGTCGGCCGCCACCTCGGCCGGCGTCCCCTCGGCGATCTTCTCGCCGTGGTGCAGCACCACGATGCGGCGGGCCAGCCGCATCATGGCCGCCATGATGTGCTCGATGACGATCAGCGTCAGCCCCTCGGCGTGCAGCCGGCGGATGAGCGCGACCATGCCGGCCAGCTCGGCGGGGTTGAGGCCGGCCATCACCTCGTCGAGCAGGAGGAGCCGGGGCCGGGTGGCCAGGGCCCGCGCCACCTCCAGGCGCTTGCGCAGTCCGATGGGCAGGGCCCGGGCGCGGGCCCCGGCATAGGGGGCCAGGCCGCAGACCTCGATGACCCGGTCGGCGTCGGCGCGGGCCGAGCGGACGCTGGTGACCCTCGTCAGCGAGCCGATCATCACGTTGTCGAGCACGGAGAGGTTGCCGAAGGGCTTCACGATCTGGAACGTCCGCGTGAGACCCAGGCGGCAGATCTCGTGCGGCGGCCGCCCGGTCACGTCGCGGCCCTCGAACAGGACGCGCCCCTCCTGGGGGCGGTAGTAGCCGGCGATGACGTTGAACAGCGTGGTCTTGCCGGCGCCGTTGGGCCCGATGATGCCCAGCAGCTCGCCCCGGGCGACCTCCAGCTCGACGGCGCGCACGGCCGTCAGCCCTCCGAACCGCCGGGTGACGCCCTCAAGCGTGAGCACGGTCCGCCACCCGGGCCGCCGCCCGGGGCCGGCGCAGGCGCGCCAGGAGGCCGGTCAGTCCCTCGGGGAGGAACCGGACGACGACGATGAGCGCCGTGCCGTAGATGATCAGGTAGATGCCCGTGAAGCCGGTCCGGACGCCGGAGAACGTCGCGCGCAGGTAGGTCTCCAGGGCCGTGATCAGAATGGCCCCCAGGTAGGGGCCCAGCGCGCTGCCGATGCCGCCGATGATGGTGTGCAGCGCGAAGCGGATCGAGAGGTCGATGGAGAAGACGTAGAAGGGGTCCACGAAGCCCACGTACTGCGCCCACAGCGCGCCGCAGACCGAGGTGAGGGCCGCGCTCAGCGTGATGGCCACGACCTTCAGCCGGCGGGTGGCGATGCCGAGGGCCTCGGCCGCATCCTCGTCCTCCCGGACGCCGGCCAGCTGGTAGCCGACCCGGGAGCGCTCGAGGTAGACCTGCACGCCGTAGTAGAGGACGGCCACCGCCAGCGCCAGGTAGACCCAGGCCACGTGCCCGAGGCCCAGGGTCCAGAAGCCCGGCCGGAAGGGGACCGGGATGCCCTCGCTGCCCGCGGTGAAGCCGCGCCAGCGGCTGGCCACGATGAGCAGCACCTGCGAGAACGCGATGGTGGAGAGGGCGAAGTAGGGGCCCCGCAGCCGGTTGGACAGGTAGCCGATGATGCCGCCGGCGGCCAGCGACAGCGCCACGCCGGCCAGGAGCCCCAGCCAGGGCGACTGGCCGAAGCGGGCGCCGGCCAGCGCCGCCGCGTAGGCGCCGATGCCGAAGAAGGCGGCGTGCCCAAGCGAGACCTGCCCGGCGTAGCCGCCGGCCACGTTCCAGGCGGCGGAGGCGGCGCCCCACAGCAGCATGATGACCAGCGCGTCGAGCAGGAACGCGTCGCGGACGGCGACCGGAGCCAGGGCCGCGGCGCCGAAGAGCAGGAGCGCCCCACCATACCAGGCGACCACCGGCCTCAGGCTCCGAGCATCTCGGATCCCCGCTGGCCGAACAGCCCGGCCGGCCGGAAGACCAGGACCGCGATGAAGAGGACGAAGTACAGGACTTCCTTCCAGGCGGCGCCGAAGAAGTAGGACCCTACCACCTCCACGCCGGCCACGATCAGGCTGCCCAGCAGCGCCCCCACCATGTCGCCCAGCCCGCCCAGCACCACCACCACGTAGGCGAGCAGGACGAACTGCAGGCCGGCCGTCGGGTACACGGAGTAGAGCGGCGAGACCAGCACGCCGGCGGCGCCGACGGCGGCGATGCCGATGGCCCAGGTCAGGCGGTACACCTTGCCGGTGTCGATCCCCATCAGCGTGGCCGCCTCCCGGTCCTGCGCGGTCGCGCGCATGACCCGGCCGGTGTGGGTGGAGCGCATGAAGAGGAAGAGGGTGACCGTGAGGGCCACCGCGATGAGGAACGCCACCACCTGGGAGAGGTTGAAGGCCGTCCCCGCCACCCGCACCACCTCCGAGGAGTGCCAGGGGCGGATGTAGCGGAAGTCGCCTGTCCAGGCCACCAGCGCCACGTTCTGGAGCGCCACCGACAGGCCGACGGTGGTGAAGATCTGCACGTTGTGCGAGGCGGCGATGACCCCCTTCATGACCAGCACGTAGCTGGCCAGCCCCACCAGGAAGAAGAGGGGAATGGCGACCAGGAGGACGACGTAGGGGTCCAGGCGCCACAGCGTGAAGGCCCAGAAGGCCAGGTACATGCCCAGCATCAGGAACTCGCCGTGGGCGAAGTTGACCACCCGCATGATGCCGAAGATCAGCGTCAGGCCGACGGCGATCAGGGCATAGATGCCGCCCAGCAGGATGGTGGAGACGCCGAGCTGGGTGAGGGCGTCTATTTGCGCTGGTCCCAGGCGCCGAGGGGGATCCACTTGGCCCGCAGGGTCGAGAACTCCTCGGGCCACACGGTCACCAGCTGGCCGTCCTGCCACTGCAGCATGTAGTGCTGCACGCGCTCGTTGGCGTTCTGCCCGTTCTCGGCGAACTTCACGCCCCAGCCGTTGATGGTGGCGCCCACCGGCAGGTCCAGCGACATCACGGCGCTGCGGAACTTCTCCAGGTCGTCGCTCTGGGCCCGGTCCAGCACCAGCTTGAGCAGCCACAGCCCGGCCCCGGCCAGCTGGTGACCGCCCAGCGGCACGCCGCCGGTGCGGGCCCGCACGGCCTCCCGGAACTGGCGCTCGATCTGCTGGCCTTCCGGCCGCAGGGCCTCGATGCGGAAGCCCGGCCCGGGCTCGAGCAGGGCGAAGGGCCCGTTGCCCTCGGCCCCCAGCGCCTTGCCGAAGTCGGGCGAGCCGTAGCCGGTGGCGCCGGCGTGGACCAGGGCCTTGAACATGAACTGCTGCTCGCGGGCCTGGCGCCAGAAGAGCACCGCGTCATTGCCGCGGGCGATGTGGTGGACGACGTCCGGGTTGAGCTGCTTGAGCTTCACGATGGTCGGCGTGAAGTCGTTGGTGGTGGCGAAGGCGTAGTACTCGGCCGCCACCTCCTGCATGCCGAACTCCTGCTTGGCCCGCTGGCGGGCGGCCTCGGTCACGCCCTGGCCGTAGGAGGAGTCCTCGGACAGGAAGGCGATCTTCAGCTCGCCCGGCTTCATGTGGAACCGGGGGGCCAGGTGCTTGGCGATGAACTCGATGTTGTACCAGCCGAACCCGGTGCCGTCGATCTCGGTGCGGAACACGGTCTTCAGGCCCCGGCGGGTGAAGCGCGGGTCCACGCAGGAGGTCTCCCAGTAGATGACGTTGTGGCGGGCGGCGGCCTCGCTGGCCGCCCCGCACAGCGTCGAGGAGTAGGTGCCGGTGATGATGCGCACGCCCTCCCGGGTGATGAGCCGGTTGGCCTCGCTGGCGGCCGCGGTGGGATCGGTGGCGTCGCCCACCGCCAGCACCAGCTTCTTGCCCATGACGCCGCCGCGCTGGTTGATCATGTCCCGGACGATCTCGTAGCCCTCCAGGTGGCGCTTGCCCTCGAAGGCCAGGGGGCCCGTGAGGGGCTCCAGCACGCCGATCTTGTACTCGCCCGACGGCGCCTGGGCATGGGAGCCCGTGATCAGCGCGGCCAGCGCGAGGGTGAGGGTCAGGACGGTCAGCAGGGCAAGGCGTCGGCGCATGGCATCCTCCTGGTGGCTCGCACGAGCGGTGCGGGCCCCTTGTAACACCGCGTCACGAAAGGTGTCAAGGACCGGCGTGCTAGACTGCGGCCGTGAGTGACGGCCGTGCCGATCGGGTGCTGGCGCCCGGCACCGTCCGCTTCTGCCCGCTCTGCGGCGGGCCGCTGCGCCGGGAGCCGGTGCCCCCCGACCACCGCGAGCAGTCGGTCTGCTCCCGATGCCGCTTCGTCTTCTACCTCAACCCCAAGCTGGTGGCCGGCACCATCCCCGAGCAGGACGGCCGCGTGCTGCTCACCCGCCGGGCCATCGACCCCGGGCGGGGCCTGTGGACCTTCCCGGGCGGCTTCGTCGACTTCGGCGAGACGGTGGCGGACGCCGCGCTGCGCGAGACGCTCGAGGAGACGGGCCTGCGCGTCGAGCTGACCGGCCTCCTCAACGTCTACTCCTACCCGGGCGCGCCCGTCATCGTCGTCTACCGGGCCCGGGTCACCGGCGGCACGCCCACGCCCTGCGACGAGAACGACGCCGTGCAGTGGATGGCGACCGGCGACATCCCCTGGGACCGGCTGGCCTTCCCGTCCACCCGCGAAGCGCTGCGGGACTGGCTGGCCGGCTCCCGCGACCGCGCGGGGCGGTGAGGGCATCGGGGGCGAGGCACGGCGCGAGGGGCGTCAGGCTCGGGACGGGAGGGCGACGGTCGCCCGACCGGTCACCACCCGCTCGCCGCGCTGGTTCTCGGCCCACACCTCCAGCTCCACCAGGTGGACGTCGTCCTTCGACGACTTGGCGATGACCCGGCCGGCGCAGGTGACGGTGTCCCGGAGCCGCACCAGCGCCGTGAAGCGCACGCCGAGCCTGCGCACGGTGCCGGCGCCGGCCCAGTCGGTGAGGGCCTGGGCCACGAAGCCCATGGAGAGCATGCCGTGCGCGAAGACGCCGCCCATGCCGGCCGCCCGGGCGAAGGCCTCGTCCTGGTGGATGGGGTTGAAGTCGCCGGAGGCCCCCGCGTAGCGCGTGAGCTGGATCTGCTCGATCGGCCCCTTGACCAGCGGCGGCAGGGGGTCGCCGACCTGCACGTCCTCGAAGTAGATCCGGCCGTACTTCACAGACGGACCACCGTGACGTGCCGCATCGTGACCACGATCTCCCCCGTGCGGTCGGTGACGGCGGTCTCCCGCACCACGAAGGCCATCGGCCCGCTCCGGCCGGTCTTCTCGTAGAGATCCACGATCTTCGTCCGGCAGAGGTAGGTCTCGCCGGGCCGCAGCTGGCCGTGAAACTCGAACTCCTGCTCGCCGTGCAGCACCCGGCTGAAGTCCACCCCCAGGTCGCGGAGCAGCGCCGCCGAGTCGGCGCGCTCGTCGCGGAACGCGATGGGGAAGGTGGGCGGGGCCAGGATGTCGCCCCAGGGCGAGGCCCGGCCCACCGCGTCGTCCAGGTAGAAGGGGTTGAGGTCGCCGATGGCCCGCGCGAAGTCCTTGATGCGCCCCCGCTCCACGGTGACCGGGAACGGCGGGTACTCCTTGCCCACCACGTCGCGGTTGATCGTGATGGCCATCAGGCCTGGCCCTTCTTCATGGCGCGCTCGAGGAACTTCCGGAGGTCGGGAACGACGAAGCGCTCGTGGCGGCCCTCGGCCACCTTCTCGCGCTCGTCCCAGGCCTCCACCGCGAAGAGGAAGCGCTTGCCGTCCGTCTCCAGCAGCCGGGCCCGGGCCCGGACCGTCATGCCCTCGGGCGTGGCGGCCAGGTGGCGCATCTCGACCATGGTGCCGACCGTGCCGGCGCCGGCGGGAAGGTGGGGGCCGATCACGGCGTGCGAGGCGCTCTCCAGCAGGCCGATCAGGAAGGGGGTCGCCAGCACGCGGACGCCGGTGTTGCCCATGGCGTGGGCGGTGCGGTCGGCGGTGACGGTGAGCGTGACCTCGGCGCTGGCCCCGGGCTCGACGTTCATGCGGTCGCTTTTACCGCGACAGCCGGCGGGGCCGCAAGCCCCGGGGCCGCGGGCGCGGACCGGCCCTGCAGCCCGTTGACCAACCTGATCCCCCGCGTGCCATCCCGCGCCGCCGGATTGCCGCCCAAGCCCGGTCCGCCCGGCCCCGGCCCTGTGGAACGCTTCTTGCCCCGTCAGCCGGCAGACCGGCGCGGAAGGAGAACGGTATGGCGAGACGGGGATTCGTCTGGCTGCTCCTCGTGGGGTGCGCCGGCGTCGCCGGCTGCGGCGTCCTCGACCGGCAGGCGATCGGCCAGATGTACGACGACCTGAGCATGACGGCCGCCATCAAGCGCCGGCTGGCCACCGAGGAAGGCCTGGGCACGCTCCGGCACGTCAACGTCTCCACGGACGAGGACATGGTCACGCTGACCGGCGCCGTCGCCGACAAGGCGACCCGGGCCCGGATCGACCGGCTCGTGCGCAACATCGCCGGGCACAACCGGGTCATCAACCGGCTCCGGGTGGAGGGCTCCGCCACCGCCTCCAAGTGAGTCCATCGCTCGGGAGGCTCCGGGCCCCCCGGCCCGCCCCGGCGCAGCCGCGGCGTCCGCGGGTGCCAAAGGATTCCCCCGGGCGCGGGCGGCCCGGTCATCATACTGGCGTGACCCGATGGATCGCGGCCGGCGGCGCCTTCGTCGTGTCGCTCGACTCCATGGTCAACATCGCCTTCCCGGCCATGGCCGCCGCCTTCGCGCTCCCCGCCCACCAGATGCGCTGGGTCATCGTCTGCTACGTGGGGCTGTACGCGGTGCTGTCGCTGGCCGGCGGCACGCTGGGCGACCGGATCGGTCACCGCCGCGTGTTCGCCGCCGGGCTCGGGGTCACGG
>JBBIIW010000045.1:0-12063 GCA_037446305.1 Candidatus Rokuibacteriota bacterium | reverse complement strand
CTGCGCGACGCCGACTACCAGGATCTTGGCCCCGCCCACTTCAGGCGTGTCGATCCGGAGAGGGCTGCCCGACGGCTGGTCCGCCAGCTCGCGGAGTTGGGCTTCCAGGTTGCCTTGCGGCCGGCGGTGTGACCACTGGCCCGCCCGTTTCACACTAGTCGGAGAGGCAGGTGGGCGCCCGGTTCGAACCAGCGCGGCTCGCGCCCCCGCTCGAAGAGCTTCACCCGGCCCCGCCCGCGCACCGTGACCACCCCGCCCTCGACGCGCACGAGGGTGCCTTCCTCGATGCCGACCACGGGGTTGTCCCGCACGAGATGATACTCCGCGATGCGCTCCGCGCGCGTCTCGCTGCCCGGAGCCATCGCGGGGTCCACCTCCAGGTAATGCGGGTTGACGTTGAAGGGGACGAGGCCGAGGGCGTCGAAGACGTCCAGCCCCACGACGTTCCAGTCGTTGGTGGTCAGGATGTTCGGACCGGCGACGTTCGAGCCCGCGCTGGAGCCGATGTACGGCATGCCGGCCTGCGCCCGGCTCCGGAGGGGGTCGAGCAGGCCGGCCCGGCGGAGACGCTGGAGCAGCGCATACGTGTTGCCGCCGCCGATGAAGACCGCGTCGGCCCGCTCGAGAGTCGGCAGCGGGTCGTGGTCCCACCGGAGATGGAGGATCTCTACCCCGCAGCCGCCCGGTGGCGCCGGCTCGAGCGCTGCCCGAGCCCGCTCGTAGTAGGCGGCCTCGTCGCCCAGGTTGGCGGCGGTGACGAAGGCCAGACGCCGGACACGGCCGCCCAGGAAGTCGGCGAGGTGCGGCAGCGCATGCGCGAGGAATGGACGCCCCGAATTGCTGATGAGGAGCAGGCGCATCAGGCGCCTCTCCGGTCTGCGGCGACGACATCACGCTGCATCTTCATGAAGCCTGTCTACCGATATCACCCCTCGACCTCGAACCGGAAGATCAGCGACGGCCGGGGTCCACCACTTTCAGCCCCCGCCACCAGACCAAGGGCCCCGGAGAGGCGGACGCACGCTGGCGCGAAGAGCCGGCCCTACCGCAGCCCTGCGCGCCGGAGGGCCTCCAGATAGCGCTCCATCAGCGCCGACGTCTGCCAGGGGACGTTCGCCTTCACCCAGTCGAGCGACAGGCGGGGCTGCTCGGCGAGGAGCGTCGCCAGCAGCGACCGGGCCTCGTCGAGATGTCCCGCCCGGGCCAGGCTCGCGCACCGCATCCGCTTCACGCCCTGAAAGCCGGGTCGGAGCCGCACCGCCTCGGTGGCATACCGGACGGCATCCGCGTAGCGCCCGGCGGCGAAGCTGGCGATCGCGATGCCGCCGAGGAAGAGCGCCAGGTCGGGGTCGAGGGGGCTGAGCCGGATGGCTTCCTGGCCGTGCTCGATCGCCTCGCGATCCTGCCCGGAGAAGGCCAGGCCGCGGCTGAGATGCGCATGCGCGGCCGCCGAATTGGGATTGAGCGTCACCGCCCGGCGGAAGGCGGCGAGCGCCTCCTCGGTTCGCCGGTCCATCAAGGCACAGTAGCCGAGCGCGATGTGCGACCAGGAATCGCGATCGTCGAGCACGAGGGCCCGGGTGGCCTGCTGGCGGCCGGCGGGCAGGCCGTGGTCGCGGTCGATCCAGCCCATGTGGGCGGCGATCACCAGGCAGTACCCGAGCCCGCTGCGGGCAGGCGCGTACTCGGGATGGGCGGCGACGGCGCGTTGCAGCGCGTCGATGGCGGTCCGGTAGTCGTCGCCCGTCAGCCGCCAGACGTGCGTGCGGGCCCGGGCCACGAGTTCCCAGGCTCCCAGGTTCCCGGAGGTGGGGGAGGAGGCGCGCAGGCCCTCGGCGGCCAGCACCTGGGGCTCGATGGCGGCGGCGACGTGGCGGGTGATCTCATCCTGCACGGCGAAGATGTCGCCCAGCTCCCGGTCATAGCGCTCGGCCCAGTGGAAGCCGCCCGTGACCGCATCGACGAGCTGGGCGCTGATGCGCAGCCTCTTGCCGGCCCGCCGGACGCTGCCTTCGAGCACGTAGCGCACCCCCAGCTCGCGGGCGACCTGCCTCACGTCGACCGCGCGGTGCTTGTAGACGAACGCCGAATTGCGGGCGATCACGAACAGCCAGCGGATGCGGGCCAGCCCGGTGATCAGGTCGTCCGAGATGCCGTCCGCGAAGTACTCCTGCGCGGGATCGCCGCTCAGGTTGGCGAACGGCAGCACCACGATCGAGGGGCGGTCGGGGAGGGGGAGCGCGCCGCGCTCGCGATCGCCCACCGTTGCGCCGCGCGGGTCCGGAGGATCCAGCGCCGCCGCCTCGCGGACCTCGGCGACGAAGCGAAGGCCCTTGCGGGGCAGGGTCTTGATCAGCCGCTGCTGGTCGCCCGTATCGCCGATCGCGCTTCGCGCGGCGTTGACCCGGCTGAAGAGCGCGGAATCCGAGACGATGCGCCCGCACCACACCGCCGCCAGGAGCTCGTCCTTGCTGACCACACGCTCCCGATGCCGGATCAGGTGCTCGAGGAGGTCGAAGACCTGGGGCTCGACGGGCACGAGGGCGCGGCCCCGGTGGAGCTCCCGGCGGTCCGTGTCGAGCGCGCAGTCGCCGAACAGATACCGCAAGATTCGGCCCCGTCAACCGTCGTCGCGGAGTCTAGCACAGCGGAGGGCGAGGAAAGCTCAAGTCCGCCTCGAGAGCAAAACAAGGCGCCCTGAACGCGCACTCCGGCATGTCCTGTTATACGGGTAGCTGGACGTCAGTCCCAGGAGGGCCCCATGAACCGGCTCATCGCTCGTCGTTGTGCGGCGCGTCTGATCCTCGGGCTCCTCGGCGCGGGCGTGCTGCTGGTCGCGGCCGCCGGGGCGGCTCGGGCCGAGCCGAAGTTCGTCATCACGCCGGTGGCGGAGAAGAAGGTCGCCCGGCTCCCGGCGGGCGAGCTCTTCTGGCTCGTGGAGAGCTTTCCCTCGCTCGGGGCGGCGAGGGCCGCCGAGGGACCCCTGTCCCTGGCGTTCAGCGCCGGGGGCAAGGCCTGGCTCGTCACGCTCGGGGACAGGAACGGGCCGACGGCCGGCGGGAGCAGAGTGGCCGAGATCGGGCCGCTGCCGCGGATCACCGCCGCCGAGTACCTGCTGCGGGTCACCAACAGCGGCGGCCCCCCGGGGGCCAGGACCGCGGTGCACACGCATCCGGGCCCGGAGGCCTTCTACGTCCTGGCCGGGCGCATGGGGCAGCGGACGCCGCACGGCGTGGCCTATGCCGGAGCCGGCCAGGCCTTGAACGGACATGGGGCCGACACGCCCATGCAGGTCTTCAACGCCGGCGATACGGAGCTGGATCAGATCGTGATGTTCGTGGTGGATGCCGGCCGGCCGTTCGCGGAGCCGGCGAAGCTGGAATGAGCGCGGCCGGCGGCATCAGCGCCGGAAGCGCTCCGGGTTCTCCACGTCCAGCGAGGGATCCCACTCCTTTCCGCTGGCCCGCAGGCTGGTCACCCGGGCCTGGTAGTTGCCCCGGGGCGCGTTGAGGAGCCGGCCGCGGAAGTTGCCGTTGCTGTCGGTGTTGCCGCTGAACGTCCAGCACTGGTCCCCGGCGCCGCAGTCATAGCCGCCGTCGCCGCTCCGGTCGTGGATCAGCTCGAAGCTCACCGTGGCCCCGGCCACCACCGGGTCGTTCGACGCCAGCGTTCCGCTGGCGTCCGAGTCGCTGCGGGCGTTGATGGTGATGTCGAGGCTGAAGAAGCCGGAGCTCCAGTTGATCCGGTAGACGCCCATCGCCAGGACCGCCGGCGGCGGTGGGGGCTCCTCGCCGCCGCCGCCCGACGAGCCGCCGGTCAGGGTCGGCTGGAAGACGGTCGCGCTGCTCACATCCAGCAGCGGCTCCTTCACGCCGTCCGGGGCCTGGTCCACCCAGTCGAGGTTCCCGGTGTTCCGCAGGGTGGCCCGGATGCTGAGGACGTCGTCCCGGTTGCGCGGCTTGCTCATGCTCGCCAGCAGGGCCGCGGCGCCGGCGACGTGGGGGGTGGCCATGCTGGTCCCGCTGAGGGTGGCGTACCCGCCGTCCCGCCACGTCGAGACGATGCAGACGCCGGGGGCCGCCAGGTGGACGGCGCCGAAATTGCTGAAGTTGGCCAGGGTATCGTCCTCGTCGCTCCGGCAGGTTGCGGCCGCGCCCCCGCCCGGCGCGCCGTTGAAGTCGGCCAGGGCGGAGACCGCGATCACGTCGGGGTGCCGGGCCGGGGTGAAGGTCCTGATGTCCTTCGCGCTGTTGCCGGCCGCCACCGCATAGACGATGCCGGCGGCCACCGACCGGGTGATGGCGTCGTCCAGGGCGCTGCTGGAGCACTCGCAGCCCAGCGACATGTTGGCGACCTCGATGTCGCCGGCCCGGGCCGTCACCCAGTCCACGCCGGAGACGATCCACGAGATGTAGCCGCTGCCGTTGTCGCCGAGGACCTTGACCGACCACAGCCGGACGCCGGGGGCCACGCCCACGACGCCGCTGCCGTTGTCGAGGGCGCCGATGGTGCCCGCCACGTGGGTGCCGTGGCCGTTCCCGTCGCTCCCGCTGTTGCCCGTGCACCCGCTGGCGAAGAAGGTGCTGCCCGTGGTGCAGTCGGCGCGGGCGACCACGTTGAGGTCGGCGTGGGCGGCGATCCCGGTGTCGAGAACCGCCACGTCGGCGTCGATGCGTGCGTCGTCGCTGCCGTCGATATCCAGGTTGGCGTTGCCGTCGGCGAAGATCCGGCGGATGCCGGTGGGGACGGTCTGGGCGAAGGCGAAGACGGTCTGGTCAGCCTCGATGTAGGCCACCCGGGGGTCCGCCTGCAGGACGGCCAGGAGCCCCGAGGGCACGCTGCCCGCGAAGCCCTTGAGCGCGTGCTCGAACACGTGGGTGACCCCGAGGCCGAGCCGGGACGCCAGGTCGGCGGCCACGGCCCCCGCGGCGGGCACGTCGTCCCGGAGGACGACGATGTAGCGACCGGGCACCGCCTGGCTCCGGGCATGGGCGGCCTGCACGTCCACCGGAGCGGCCGCCGCCCCTGGCACCGGGACCGTCAACAATCCGCTCGCGAGGATGCCGACCACCCACGCCCTGTGGACCATGCCCCTTGCCCCCTCGACGCGCGTTCGACCGGAGGCCCGCGATCATCGCAGATTTCGCCCTGGACCGCCAGAGTCTTGTCGGTCTTGCACCCGGGACGCCGCGCCGGGCGGGGTCTCCGGCGCCGGGGGCGAAGGCGGGGCCCCGGACCCCGGGCCCCGCCGGCCCGCTTCACTCCGTCAGGGCCTTGTTGTACTTGATCAGCTCGGGCACGGACCTGACCGCCTCCACGACCAGCTTCTCGTAGGCCTTGCCGTCCAGGAACCGTGGTGTCAGGCCCATGCCGGCCAGCCTGTCCTTGACCCCCGGATCGTTGACGACCTTCCGCAGCGTGTCCTCCAGCTTCTTCCGCACGGGCTCGGGCGTCCCCGCCCGCACGGCCAGCCCGTACTCGACGACGGTCGAGAACGGGTAGCCGAGCTGCTTGACGTTCCGGGCCTGGGGGAAGAAGGGTACGGTCTCCGATCCGAGGTCCACCAGGAGCGTCAGCTTGCCCTCGCGCGCCGCCTGGTACGCCGGCGTGCCGGTGCCGGTCTCGCAGACGTCCACGTGCTTGCCCAGGATGGCGCTGGAAGCCTCGCCGCCGCTCTTGAACATCACGTACTTCAGCTTCAGCCCCTCCTTGACGGCGATGGATTTCACGACCTCCAGGGCCCACTGGGCGCCGCCGCTGCCCACCGAGATCTGCCCCGGGTGCTTCCGGGCGTACTCGATGAACTCCTGGAACGTCCGGTAGGGCTTGTCCGGCGTGGTGAAGAGGACGCGCTCCTGGGGCATGTAGCTGGCCACGAAGCTCAGGTCCTTGATGTCGTACGGGTCGGCCCCCTGGAAGTACGGGCTGGCCAGCGCCTCCGTCATGGGGCCGACCACCACCGTGTAGCCGTCGGCCTTCTGGCTCAGGGCGTACTTCAGGCCGAGGATGCCGGAGGCGCCGGGCTTGTTGGTCACCAGCACCGGCTGGCCGAGCTCTTCCTTGAACTTCTCGGCGAAGAGCCGGGCCGTGACGTCGGTCATGCCGCCCGCCCCCCAGGGGACCACGAAGGTGATCGGCCGGCTGGGGTAGTCGTCGGCGGCGAGCGGCGGGCCGCCGCCCTGGAACCAGACCGCGGTGGCTGCGAGCAACGCGACGAGACCGCTTCTCATGGGTGCCTCCCGTGTGGAGCCGCGCGGGTGATCATCGTCCGTCCGGGAGCCCGCGGGCGGCGGGGCGGGCTCCCGCGATCCAGCGGAGCGCTGGCGGGGCGACGAGCGCCAGCGCCGCGATGGCGTACATCGCCAGGCAGATCGGCCGCAGGACGATCCCGGCCGGATCGCCGCCGGTGATGCTGAGGGACTGGCGCAAGGAGGTCTCGATCATGGGGCCGATGACCATGGCCAGGATCAAGGGCGCCGGCGGAAAGCCGGCCTCGCGCAGCCCGTAGCCGACGAGCCCGAAGATCGCCAGGAGGAGGAGATCCAGCGGACTCGCGTTGACGCTGTACACCCCGACCAGACAGACCAGCACGATGGCCGGGAGCAGGAGGTGGCGGGGAACACGGAGAATGCTCACGAAGAGGTTGACCAGGGGAACGTTGAGGAGGAGCAGCATGACGTTGCCGATGTACATGCTGGCGATCACCGCCCAGAACAGGTCCGCCTGGGCCTGGATCAGGTTCGGTCCCGGAGTCAGACCATGGAGCATCAGCGCCCCCAGCACGACGGCCATGGCCGGGGTGAAGGGGATGCCCAGCGCGAACAGGGGGACATAGGCGCCGCCCACGGCGGCGTTGTTGGCCGCCTCGGGGCCGGCGACGGCCTCGACGGCGCCGCGCCCGAACTCCTCCGGCCTCCGGGACAGCTTCTTCTCGGCGATGTAGGCGGTGAAGGTGGCGATCACGGGCGAGGGCCCCGGCATGAGCCCGATCAGGAATCCCAGGATCGATCCCCGGAACATGGCCGGCCACGCGCGCCGCCACTCGGTCCGGCTGGGCAGCAGCGCGCGCAGGCTGACGCGGCCCACCGGCGGAGGCGCCTGCCGCTCCTGCGCCGTCGTCAGCACCTCCGCCAGGCCGAAGATCCCCATGGCGACGGGCAGGAAGTCCAGCCCCTGCCCGAGCTCGGCGATGCCGTAGGTGAAGCGCTCCAGTCCGGTCAGGAAGTCCACGCCCACGGTCGCCAGCGCCATCCCGGTCAGGATCATGATGACCGATCGCAGCACGGGGCCGCCGCTCAGGCGCATCAGGAGGACCAGGCCGGAGACGCTGATGGCCAGGAACTCGGGCGGGCCGAAGCGGAGCGCGATGTCCGACAGGAAGAGGGCGACCACGATCAGGCCCAGGATGCTGAGGGTGCCCGCGATGAAGGAGCCGACGGCCGCGATGGTCAGCGCGGCGCCGCCCCGGCCCTTCCGGGTCATCTCGTAGCCGTCGATGCAGGTCACGACCGACGCCGCCTCGCCGGGAATGTTGAGCAGGATGGAGGTGGTCGAGCCGCCGTACATGGCGCCGTAGTAGATGCCGGCGAAGAGGATCATGGCCCCCGTCGGGTCCATGGTCAGCGTGAAGCCGAGCAGGATCGCCATGGCGCCCAGGGGTCCCAGGCCGGGCAGCACCCCCGTGATCGTGCCCAGGACGGTCCCCAGCAGGGCGTAGTAGAGGTACAGGGGCGACAGGGCGGCGGCGAAGCCGGCGCCCAGGCTCTGCGCGATCTCGAGCATGAGCGGCTAGCGCCCGACCCGGAAGAGCAGGTGCTCCAGGGGCCCGCTGGGCAGCGCCACGCCGAGCAGCCGGGAGAACACCACGAAGAAGGCCACCGCCAGGCCGGTGGCCAGGAGCAGCGAGCGGACGGGCCGGCCGGGCCGCAGCAGGACCAGCATGACGAACGCCACCGCGGCGGTGGCCGCCACGAACTTCAGGGGCTCCAGGATGAACGGGTAGGCCAGCGTGCCGGCCACGATGCCGGCCAGGGCCCGGTGATGGCGCCGCCCCGTGCCGGTCGCGGGGCCGGCGGGCCGGGGCCGCGGGCGGGCGAGGGTCTCGAGCAGGTGCGCGACGGTGCCCAGCAGCAACAGGACGGCGATGCCCCGGGGGACGAGCCCGGGGCCCGGGCGGCCGGGCGTGCCCACGGCCAGCGGAAGGCCGCTGACGAGGTAGACCACGGCGAAGGCGAGGAGGGCCAGGGCCGCGACGAGCTGGCCACGCGCGGGGGTGCCCGTCACAGACCCAGGGCGGCGACGACGAGGCGGCGCAGCTCGCGCTGCAGCCGGTCCCGGACGGCCCGATAGGCCGGGCGCCTGACCACGTTCACCAGCTCGTACGGGTCCCGGTCCAGGTCGTAGAGCTCGTCGAGCTCGCCGTTGCGGCTGCGGTTCACCCAGCGGATGTACTTGTACCGGTCGGTGCGGACCGCCCGGTACGTCATCCCGACGAGCCACGGCATGGCGTTCTCGGCCCAGTACTCGATCAGGAACGACGTCCGCCACCCCGCCCGGCGGCCGGCCAGCAGCGGCAGCAGCGAGCGCCCCTGGATGTGCGGACCGGGCTTGCCGCCCGCCAGCTCGATCACCGTGGGCGCGATGTCCTGGCAGATCACCAGGCGGCGATGGCGGGAGCCGGCGGCGATCTTCCGGGGATAGCGGGCGACGAACGGCGACCGGATGCCCTCCTCGTAGGCGAAGCGGCGCTCGGGCCCCAGACCGTGCTCGCCGAAGAAGTAACCGTTGTCGCCGAGGAACAGGATGAACGTGTCGTCCAGCTGGCCCGTCCGCTCCAGGGCGTCGAAGAGCATGCCGACGCCCTCGTCCACGGCCGCCATCATGCAGGCCCGGAGCCGGATCTCCTCCTGCTCGCCGGCGTGGATCGCCTCCAGCACGGCGCGCGCCGGCTCCGTGGCCTTGAGGGCGAAGGCCTCCGCCCAGGCCGGCTTCTGCTTCACCACCTCCGCCGGCGGCAGCATGTTCGGCTTCCTGGGGAAGACGCCGTCGCGATAGAGGTCGCGGTGGCGCTCGGCCGGCTGGTAGCCGTTCCAGGCGCCCAGTCGCAGCGTGCCGTCGGCGGCCTGCTCGGCGTCGGGGTGCACCGCCTTGTGGGCCAGGAAGAGCGACCAGGGCTTCCGGTGGGGCCGGGTGACGAAGTCCACCGCCATCGCGTTCAGGATGTCGGTCATGTAGCCGCGGTGCGCCACGTAGCGGCCGTTCTCGTTCAGCGTCGGATCGGACAGCCGGCCGTGCCCGTCGAACGCCACCCAGTGGTCGTAGCCCGGGCGGGGGCGGCCGTCGTTGCCCATGTGCCACTTGCCGATGTGCGCCGTCTCGTAGCCCAGGCGCTGGAGCTCCAGGTGGTAGTTGGGCAGCCGGTGACTGGCCGCGTCGCGGGCGACGTTGTCGATGATGCCGTGGCGACTCGCGTACTGGCCGGTCAGGATGGAGGCGCGGTTGGGAGAGCAGATCGGCGTGGTGTGGAACGCCCGGTCGAACATCGCGCCCTCGTGCGCGATGCGGTCGATGTTGGGCGTCTTCAGGTAGGGATGGCCCCCGGCGCCGAACTCGTCGAACCGCAGGTCGTCGACGAGGATGACGAGGATGTTGGGCCGCCGGGGCACGCGCCGGGCCATCAGGCGCGCCGCCCGGGCGCCGCCGGCGGGGGGCCGACCACTCCCAGGCCCACGCGCAGCGCCTCCGTCTCCAGGATGTCCTGGGGCAGGACGTTCGCGAGGTTCACGTCGGGACCGAACTCTCCCACGAGGAACTTCTTCATGTCCTCCACCGCGTGCAGCGTGACGCCGGGGATCCAGGGCCCCGGCAGCTCGATCAGCACCCTCGACAGGTCCAGGCCGCGGCGCAGGCCCTCGATGACGTCGGTTCGGGGCCGGCCCTGCTCGAGCAGCTCGGCGGCCTCCACCAGCACCAGCTCCGCCCCGGCCTCGAAGCAGAGCTCGGCCTGCCGGACGAGCTGGCCGGGGTCGCTCCTGGTCTCCTTGGAGCCCACCTCGCCGAAGACGGCCAGCCCGCAGTCCACGGCCAGGGCGATCTGCTCCTGCCGCTCGCGGTCCGTGAGGGGCACGCAGTTGTCGGAGACCTCGACCACGTCGAAGCCGACCCGCCTGGCCTCCCGGAGGAAGCGCGGGAGCGCCGCGGCGCCGTAGGTGGCGAAGACGTACTCCTGGAACTGCCCGCCGAGGAACGGGCGGATGCGGTGGCGCCTGTACAGGCGGAGCTTCCGCCGGAGATAGGCGGTGTCGTAGAGCCGGGCGGTGCCGACGGCGATCTTGGCCAGGTCGATCCAGGCGCCCGCCATCGCGACCACGTCCGCGGCGTAGCCGCAGGGCAGGCCGAAGTCCACCATCATGGTCAGGCCCGTCCGGCGCGGCTTCGTGAGCGAGCGTCCCGGCGGGAGCTCGACGAATGCGAACGGTGCGGAGCGCGTCCCGGGCGACGAGGGCGGGCGCGCGCGGCGGTGCGGCCGCGCGCCGGGGGCCGAGCGGGGCATCGGCCGAAGACATACGGCCGTCCCGGCGGGCCTGTCAAGCGCGATGTGCGCCGGCTCGGCCGCCCGAGACCTGAGCCGGCCTGAAGAAAGGGGGACGCCGGTGGGGGCGAATCGCCCTCGCCCGACCGGCGTTCGAGGCGCCTTGACAACCTCGTGGCTGCTCTCTAGGCTGCCGCCCAGGCGCGGCGCTGCGCCGTGCCGAGAGGAGTCCCGGGCAGATGGTCAGCCGCCGTTGCCCGCTCCGCGACGATCCCCCTCGCGATCTCCCCGTCCGGTTCCGCGTCTCCGTTCCTGACCGTCCAGCGTCCCGGTTCGGAGCTGGCCGGGGTGACCCCGGCCGCAACAGGAGGAGCCTATGCGAAAGTGGGCGATCCTTGGCGCGTGTCTGCTCGTTCTCGCCGCGCTGGTCCTGACGGGCTCGTTCCCCACCCCCTGGGCCGCGGCCCAGCCCAAGGTGATCACCTGGAGGCTGCAGAGCAGCTGGCCGGCGGGCGTGCCGCCGCACATCTCGTTCCTGGAGCTGGCCAAGAAGATCGAGGCCATGGCGGCCGGGCGGCTGAAGCTGCAGGTGCTGACCGCCGGCTCGGTGGTGCCGGCGTTCGAGATCCTCGACGCGGTCAACCGGGGCGTGCTGGACGGCGGCCACGGGGTGCCCGCGTACTGGATCGGCAAGCACGAGGCCTCCAGTCTCTTCGGGACCAGCCCGGGCTTCGGCATGGACTCCTGGGACAACCTGGCCTGGATGTACTACGGCGGGGGGCTCGAGCTGTACCACGAGCTGCTGCAGAAGGAGATCAAGATGAACGTGGTCTCCTTCCCGACCAGCCCGCTGCCCTCGCAGGCCTTCGGCTGGTTCAAGAAGGAACCGATCAAGTCGGCCGCCGAGCTCAAGGGCATGAAGTACCGGACCGTGGGGCTGGCCGCGGACCTGTTCAAGGAGATGGGCTCGTCGCTGACCATCCTGCCCATCGGCGACGTCATCCCGGCCATCGAGCGCGGGGTGCTGGACGCCGCCGAGATTTGCTGCCCCACCGTTGACAAGATCCTGGGCTTCCCCGACGTCCTCAAGGCCTACATGGTGAAGAGCCTGCACCAGCCGGCCGAGTTCCTCGAGCTCATCCTCAGCAAGAGCCGGTGGGACGAGCTGCCGGCCGATCTCCAGGCCATCGTCCGCTACGCCGTGCTGGCCGAGGCCGCTGACTTCTTCATGCGCGACCTGAAGGTGAACATGCACGACCTGGAGGACATGGTGACTCGCAAGGGCGTCAAGGTCTCCGAGACGCCGCCGGCCATCCTCAAGGCCCAGCTCGAGGCCTGGGACCGCGTCCTGGAGCAGAAGGCCAGGAAGGGGCCGTTCTTCGCCAGGGTGATCGAGTCGCAGCGCGAGTGGGCGAAGCGCGCCGTGCCGTACCGGCAGGCGTTCTCCACCCCGCGCGACATCCAGTACGAGCATTACTGGAAGAAGTAGCCGGGTCGGCCGGCGCGGCGCCAGCCTCGGCGCCGCCTGGACG